>JAHAYQ010000175.1 GCA_018384465.1 Myroides sp.
TCGGATTGGTTCTCCCAATTCATTTTCAGACAATACCACGTTGTATCCTACCATTACCGTTGCTAAAGTTGCAGCAGCAGAGGCAGAGCTAAGACCGAAAATGATTCCGCCTTCGGGTTTTGTAAACTTAAAGGTTTTTTGAGTAGCCATAGCAGCCAAGTACTTTCCACCGATCGAACAAGCAATCATTACAAGTGCCACGATTATGGTATCCCAACTTTTAAAGAAGACAGAAAAATCGATAATCATTCCTACACTAATCAAGAAAAACGGAATGAATATGGCGTTACCTACAAATTCAATTCGGTTCATTAACGATGAGGTGTGCGGAATTAATCTGTTTAATGCCAATCCGGCAAGGAAGGCGCCAATAATGGCTTCAACTCCTGCTAATTCGGCAAAGAGTGATGCCAAATAAATCATGACTAAAACAAAGATATATTGCGAAATTTTATCGTCGACCTTTTTAAAGAACCAACGTCCGATGATAGGGAAAATAAGCAAAACAACCAATCCAAAAACAACGACTGACACTCCTAATTTTAACCAAAATTCTTGTCCAACTTCGCCTTGAGACATGCCCACTACCGCAGCTAAAACCAATAACGCCAAAATATCGGTAATCATGGTTCCACCTACTGTAACGTTGACCGATCTGTTTTTAGTAATACCAAATTTGCTCAATAATGGATAAGCAATCAACGTATGAGACGAAAATAAACTGGCGAATAATAAAGATGTTAATACATTGAAGTTAAGTAGAAAATGGGCACAAACGTATCCTAAAATAAATGGAAATAAGAAAGTGTATAAACCAAAGCCCAAACTTTTCCATTTGTTTTTTTTAAAATCGCCCATATCAATCTCCAAACCAGCCAAAAACATAATATACAGTAAGCCCGTTGTACCCGTAACCACAATGTTGCTATCGCGTGCCAATACATTAAAGCCATGCGGACCTATAACAGCACCAGCAATAATTAAACCTATTAAATGTGGTACTTTAATCTTGTTTAGCAACAGCGGTGCCGCCAAAATGATAATTAATAATATAAGGAATTTCAGTACCGGATCTTCGATCGGTAAACTGGTATTTAAACTAAGTAACAACATGATTTTTCTATTGGTTAGTGATTTTGGTTAACTCTACCGTAAATTTTGCTGAGCATTTGCCGTTTACGCTCACTGTTCTGTATCCGCTGATTTTATTTGTAGACATTTCGTTTAAAAATACTTTCATGTCAACAAATTTTTGGGAAGTAGAATCGGTTGCGAAATGCAGCGCAATCTGGCTGTCGGTATACGTGCCTTTATACACCCTAATAGTATCTCTTTTGTTGTACACATTAACCAATAAATTCAACGAATCTTTAGTAAATTGCCATTGATCGGTACGAACATCGCCAATAACGTACTCACTGCAGTTGGTTTCAACACATACAATTTTACTGTTCCAATGACCAATGATTTCATCGGGCCAAGCGTTTATTTTTACAATACTGTCTTGAATTTTTAAGCTGTCTCTCATATTTAGCAAAGAAAGATATTCGGCTTCTTTAGCTTGGAAAAGTAACTCTTTACGGTTTAATTCCGCTTCGCGTTGCATTAATTGTTTTTCTTTGGTATTGTCGCACGCATATAAGAGCGATACACCAGCAACAACAAATAGTAAATTTTTCTTAATCATATTTTTTTAATTATGTGGTACGTTTATTACAAATATAAAATAAATTAGCTGTATTACTGGTCTGCTTTTTGATGAAAGAATAAAAAAGAAATCATATGAAGAACTCTTTACTTATTTTACTTATGATGGTGTGTTTTGGTAGCAACGCGCAAATTGAAACAGATGAGTTAGCCATTACATTGGGCGTGTCAGCGATGCCGCTATTTAACGACCACAACGCAGCATTTGATATGAGTGTACGCTATTACCTTACCGATCAGTTTTCTATAGGAGGAAATTTTTATACTTCAAGTCCGAGATTTACCCACGGTTTTGGGTTTGCTACCGATAGAACCTTAATAAATATGTATGCGATAAGTGTTCCTTTGCAATATGAGGTGATTAATGCAAATAAATTTTCGTTAGGGTTTGGTTTTTCAAACGGTGTTCTTATCAACGTTTTGCGAGATCGCAATGAAACTACTCCTCAAGACTATTGGGATTCAGATACGGGAATAGGCACATCGTGGGACGTACCTTTAAAACTTGGAACAAATACTTTTTATGTTGTAACTCCGTATGCCGAGGCTTCGTATAAATTACTTTCTTTAGACAGATCCGAAGATTTATCCTTGTTTCTTACTGGTAAGGCAGGCTATCAAAATGTATTAGGAAGCGGAAGTTTTTCCAAGGCGAAAGATTTTACAGATTATATAATTTCAATAGGTATTACCATTAAAGGTACCACTAAGTGATATTTGTTGTTTTAGCATTGAAAAGGAAATTGATACGACTGTAGAAGGATCTCTTTGTTAATTCTGTAACGCACTACACGTTAAAAAGAAGTTAAACAATAGGGCTAACTGACATATATCATAGTTTTGATCCGCTAAAAAAACAAAATTCGCTTTTTAACTATTTATAATTATTTAGCGGATGTCTGTTTTAAATCCACATACTTTTCATATTCCCGTTATGGGCTTGTCTTATACCATTGATAGTCCCATTCGCGTAGCCCATTTAGGAATTTCGTCCGTTGTTTCAATTACCGACGACGAACTTACCGAACGCATGCGTGCCTTTTATTGTAAAAAGTTCTTATTACCCTATCAAGAAATTACTAAAAAATGTTCCGATTATCGTGCCGAACGCATCAAAGAATATTTGAATATGCTTCATACTGTAGTTACTGATAAAGTACAACAATTTAAGGAAGATTTGGTGGCCAATAAGTCAACTTTAGAACATTACGTTTCATTATTGCCCGATGCTTCAGAATTAAAAAACAATTTGCAAAAATTTGTTGAAGAAGGAGTACAGGCGAAAGAACAATTAAAAAAATACCTGACCGATTATTTTGTTCCCGGCGCTATTGATGTGAATATTATGACCAAAGTAGACAAGGAAAATTACAAAGGCGACCAACAATTACCAGTAACGTTTAATGATGCCCATGCTTCGCTTCGCGGTTTCGCAGAAAGTAATTTGAATGCTGCTGTGGTGCTTTCTGCCGGAATGAATCCAAGATTGTATAGTTATTTTGAGCAATTTCCGGTTTTTTACCCCGATGCTGAAGGTGGTCTGCAGAAAAGAATCATTTTAAAAGTAAGCGATTTTCGTTCGGCAATGATTCAGGGTAATTTTTTAGCAAAAAAGGGACTTTGGGTTTCGGAATACCGGATAGAATCAGGTTTAAATTGTGGTGGCCACGCCTTTGCTACCGATGGTTATTTGTTAGGACCTATTTTAGAAGAGTTTAAAACCAAGAAAGATCAATTGATAGAATCGGCACATGACTTGATGGTTAAAGCGTTAGAAGCTAAAAATCTTCCTGTACCTAAAGCGCCTTTACCGTTAAAAATAACAGCACAAGGCGGTGTAGGAACCGCAGAAGAACATCAGTTTTTATTGAAACACTATGAGTTAGATTCTGTAGGGTGGGGGTCGCCTTTTTTATTAGTGCCCGAAGCTACATCTGTTGATGAAGAAACCCGTAATTTATTAGCAAAAAGTAACGAAGATGATTTTTATCTGAGCAATATTTCGCCTTTGGGCGTTCCGTTTAATACCGTTAAAGGAATGAGCAACGATTTTTGGAAAGATAAACGTATTAACGCCAACAAAGCTGGGAGTTCGTGTCCCAAGAAGTTTTTAGCACTTAATAAAGAGTACGATCCGCAAGGAATGTGTACGGCATCAAAAAAATATCAGGATATCAAATTAGCAGCATTAGATAAAGAAAAGAACGATCTTCCCGAAGCCATCATCGCACAACAAAAAGCAGCTATTTATGAGAAAGCTTGTTTATGTGTAGGTTTAGCAAATGCTTCTTATCTGGAAAACGGAATGGAAATTAAAGGTCAACAGCAAGGTGTGGTTATTTGTCCAGGGCCAAATTTAGCATACTTTAATAAAATTACATCACTAAGCGATATGGTACAACATATTTACGGAAAAATAAATCTTCTTACTGTTACCAACCGCCCGCATGTTTTTATTAAGGAATTACAAATGTATGTAAACCATTTGCAGAAGGCAGTAACTGATTGCTCGGGTGTTATGACCGCTTTACAACAAAAGAAGTGGACAGCGTTTAAAAGTAATTTACAGTCAGGAATTGATTATTACCAAGATTTATTTCAACAAAGCACTTTTTTTATAGATGAGAAAAAACAGCTTCAACAACAATTGAATGATTACCGATTACAAGTAGCGGGAATAGAGATATAGAGCTTATTTACACTTTTTAAACCACATAGATCTTTATTAAGATTTCATAGATTACCTTTGGTAATACACCGAGTTAAGCTATATTTTATCCAAGATAAAAACTATCTAAAAGCTTAGATTAAATATAGGTTAAAAATATCTATTTATCTATGTGTTTTGTTATTATTGTGTTTAATCACTTCATAATTAAAGAACGATAGATTGTAAACGTTTTCTAATTTTTTATAAATAATGTATCTTTGATACGATTTAAAAAAAAAGAATATTATGAGAAACAGTAAAGCACTTGTTGGCATTGTTGCCGCAGTAGGAATTTTAATCATTGTATTAATGTTTGGGTTGCCTTTATATAATGTATGGCAACAAGAAATGGCAGGAAAAGCAGAAATGGCAAAAGCCGAACAAAATCGTAAAATTTTAATAGAAGAAGCCCGTGCCCGTTTAGAAGCAGAAAAGCTGAATGCCCAAGCCGAAGTAGAACGCGCCAAAGGAATGGCAGAAGCAATGAAATTAGAAAACGGTACCTTAAACAGTACTTACAACCAATACCTATTTATTAGAACCTTAGAAAAATTGGCTGATAAAGGTGATTTACCGCAAATCATCTATATGCCATCAGAAGGTTTGGTACCGGTATTAGATGTAAGTAAAAAAATGGAACAATAAAAAAATGCAGAATTTAGGTTCTGCATTTTTTATGGCTTTAATCTTACGATAAACGCATCAGGGTACTCTTTACTGATTTTTTTAAGAAGATGTTCCGCTTCAATTTTGTGTTTGAAATTACCAACCACCACTTTAAATTTTGGATTTGCAAAAATAATAGTCGCATCGATCAGTGGGTTTTTAGAAGTGAACTCCTTATATATCTCTTCAGCTTCTTCTTTCAATCCATTTTTTAGTTGTACCGAATAATTAGTGTATAAAGAAAATTGGTTGTTTTGACTCATTTTACGTTCTAACAACTGATCTATGGTCTGCTGATCTTTATTTTCAATAACATTTATTTGCGCTGTAGAATCTTGAATTGCGAAAAATGTTAAAATAAATATAATAAAAACCCTATAACTTCTTAATTTATTCATAATGAGTAATTTTTTGAACAAATTTAAAAAATATCCCCGAATTTGTGCTTTAAGTTTTTATTTAGAATTGTTATAAATTAACTTTTGGTTTTTTTTAGGCTTTATTTACTCCGTCTTATGTTGTATTTTTGTCAAAGTTTATAAATAAGGTAATGACTATTCCTTAGTAAATAGAGGGGGTAATCGAGCCTAAATTAGTTGATAATCATTTTTTTAACTATGAAAAAAGTGGGTAACCATAATTCGTTTTCAAGGATTCTTTTCTTGTGTTTAGCATTCGTGCTAACATTTTCTTCGGCATCTTTTGCGCAAGATGCTGCAAAAGGTAAAGAGTTGTTTAATTCACAATGTGCGGCGTGTCATAAGTTGGATGCTAATTCTACTGGTCCGGCCTTGCGCGGGATGGCAGATCGTCACCCAACCGATTGGTTGCATAAGTGGATTAAAGATAGTTCAGGTTTAATTAAATCTGGCGATGCGGCAGCTGTAAAGTTATTTAACGAGTGGAATAAAGTTCCAATGAACTCATTCCCTAACTTATCTGATGAAGATATCGATAACATCATCGCGTATACTTCAGAACCAAAACCAGAACCAACTGTTGTTCCAGGAGCTGCTCAAGCAGGTGGTGCAGGTGCATCAGGTGGTGTTTCTGAAATGTTGGTATTAGGTGGTTTGGTAGTTGTTTTAGCTATGTTAGTAATAATGTTGGTACTAGTAAGACGCGTACTAAACAAAGTTGCTGATAAAAACAATCTTACTGTTAGCGAAACAAAATCTTTGCCAATTTGGAAAGCATTTGTTAAAAATCAATTCTTAGTAATTACTTCTGTACTTGCCTTTTTATTAGTAGGAGCTTACTTTGCTTTTGGTTACATGATGCAAATCGGAGTTGATCAAAATTACGAACCAATCCAACCAATTCATTTCTCGCACAAAATTCACGCAGGTGAAAACGGTATCGATTGTAAGTACTGTCACTCTTCAGCAAGAACATCAAAAACATCAGGTATTCCTTCTATGAATGTTTGTATGAACTGTCATAAGAACATTACAGAATTCACAGGAAGTCCAGATTCATTGTACTTAGATTACAGTAAAGAGTTCTACACAGCAGAAATTCAAAAAATCTACGATGCAGTAGGTTGGGATGCTGCTACACAATCATACACAGGTAAAGAGAAGCCAGTTAAATGGGTACGTATTCACAATTTACCAGATTTTGTGTACTTTAACCACTCTCAACACGTTTCAGTTGCAGGTTTAGAATGTCAAACTTGTCACGGTCCGGTTGAATCTATGGAAATCATGAAACAACACTCTCCATTAACAATGGGTTGGTGTATTGAGTGTCACCGTGAAACAGAAGTGAACGTTCAAAACAACGAGTACTACGCTAAAATTCACGAAGAATTATCTAAAAAGTATGGTGTTGAGAAATTAACAGCAGCACAGTTAGGTGGTTTAGAGTGTGGTAAATGTCACTATTAATAATAATTTAAGAAGCTAATATATATATACAATGGCATCAAACAAAAAATACTGGAAAAGTGTTGAGGAGCTTAACGAGAACAGTTCTATTGTTGAGAGGCTAAGAAACAATGAGTTTGTTGAAGAAATTCCAACTGAGGATTTTCTTGGGGATAAAAACGCCTTGTCTTCTTCATCAACAACTCGTAGAGACTTTTTAAAGTACGTTGGTTTTTCTACAGCTGCAGCTTCTTTAGCAGCTTGTGAGGGGCCAGTGGTTAAGTCTATTCCTTATGTATTTCAACCAGAAGAAATTATTCCAGGAGTTGCAGATTATTATGCAACTACTATAGCTGATGGTTTTGATTTCGTAAACGTGTTAATTAAAACACGTGAAGGACGTCCTATTAAAGTAGAGAATAACTTTATGGAGAATGCGTTAACAGGTGCAAACGCACGTGTACACGCTTCTGTATTGTCTTTATATGATAGTTTACGCTTAAAGCAACCAAAAATTGAAGGTAAAGCTGCTTCTTGGTCAGAAGTTGATCAAAAAATCAAAGCCAGCTTAAACAGCGCAACTGGTCAAATCGTTTTATTAACGAATACCATGGCGTCTCCATCTACCGATAAATTAATTGGTGAGTTTACGGCTACTTATCCTAATGCTAAACACATTACTTATGATGCAGTTGGGTCAGATGCCGCTTTAGATGCTTATCAACAAGCTTATGGTGAGCGCGCTTTAGCTGATTACGATTTTGGTAAAGCAGACGTAATTGTGTCTGTAGGTGCCGATTTATTAGGTGATTGGCAAGGTGGTGGATACGATAGTGCTTATGCTAAAGCACGCGTTCCTAAAAACGGAAAAATGTCTAAGCACATTCAGATCGAGGCAAACATGTCTTTATCAGGAGCAAATGCCGACAAACGTATTCCGTTAACTGTAGCTGAGCAAAAATTAGCCTTAGTTAAAATATATAATATTGTTACCGGTAATGCTGTAGCTGTTGGTAATACAGCAGCAGATGCTGAAATTACTAAAGCAGCACAACAATTAAAAGCCGCAGGAAGCAACGGAGTTTTAGTATCTGGATTAGATGACGTAAATGCGCAATTGTTAGTATTTGCCATCAACCAAGCTTTAGGATCGGTTGCTTTTATGCCAGGTCAGCCTAAATACGTGCGCGGCGGTAACAACAAAGAAGTTGCACAATTAGTAAAAGATATGAATGCAGGTTTGGTACACACTTTAATTATGAGTGGTGTTAACCCTGTTTATTCTTTATATGAAGGAAATGCTTTTGCAGAAGGATTGAAGAAAGTAAAACTTTCTGCAGCCTTTACGTTACGCGAAGACGAAACAGCTTCGTTAACAACTATTGCAGCAGCAGCACCTCACTATTTAGAGGCTTGGGGCGATGTTCAAATGAAAAAAGGACATTACTCTATCGTTCAACCAACTATTCGTCCGTTGTTCAATACCAAACAATTCCAAGAAGGATTGTTAACATGGTTAGGGAAAACAGAAGCTTACTACGATTATTTAAAATCTGTAGGCACTGGATTTACCAACGGAAAATCATGGAATCAATTAGTACACGACGGTTTTGCTACTACAGCAACCGAAGGAACTACAGCTACTGCTTCAGCTGATTTTGCAAGTGCAGCTACTGCCTTAGCGTCAGCAAAAAGTGCTGGTGGATTTGAATTAGTATTGTATTCAAAAACTGGTATGGGTGACGGTCAGCAAGCTAACAACCCATGGTTACAAGAATTCCCTGATCCAATTACTCGTGTGTCTTGGGATAACTATTTAACCGTATCAAGAGCCGATGCAGAAGCATTGGGAATCAAAAACTATAACGTAGCAAACGGAGGTTTAAACGGATCGTATGTTACTATTAAAGTTGGGGATACGGTATTAGAAAATGTTCCTGCTTTTATTCAACCAGGACAAGCAAAAGGAACTGTTGGTTTAGCGTTTGGTTACGGACGTACATCAGCTTTAAAAGAAGAAATGCAAATAGGTGTTAATGCCTATGCTTTATACAAAGACTTTAACAATACACAAAGTGTATCTATCGAGAAATCGAAAGGAGATCATGAATTCGCTTGTGTACAATTACAACGTACTTTAATGGGTCGTGGTGATATTGTTAAAGACACTACTCTTGAAATCTTTAATACAAAAGACGTAAAAGAATGGAATGTTAAACCACATGTATCATTAGATCACCAATTAGTTGAAGCATCAACAGTTGATATTTGGGAATCATTTGATCGTTCGGTAGGTCACCACTTCAACTTATCTATAGATTTGAACTCGTGTACAGGGTGTGGAGCGTGTGTAATTGCTTGTCATGCTGAAAACAACGTACCTGTTGTTGGAAAAGACGAAGTAAGAAGATCACGTGATATGCACTGGTTACGTATCGATAGATATTATTCATCAGAAGATACTTTTGCTGAAGATATGGATGTGAAAGTAGCTGCAAAAGGATTAATGGACAATATCTCTACATTATCTAATTTAGAGCATCCAGCAGATAATCCACAAGTAGCTTTCCAACCAGTAATGTGTCAGCACTGTAACCACGCACCTTGTGAAACAGTGTGTCCGGTAGCAGCTACATCTCACGGTCGTCAGGGTCAAAACCACATGGCATATAACCGTTGTGTAGGTACTCGTTACTGTGCAAACAACTGTCCGTACAAAGTACGTCGTTTCAACTGGTTCTTGTACAATCAAAACAATGCGTTTGATTATCATATGAATGATGATTTAGGACGTATGGTATTGAACCCAGATGTTAACGTACGTTCGCGTGGTGTAATGGAGAAATGTTCATTATGTATCCAAATGACTCAAGCAACCATCTTAAAAGCGAAGAGAGAAGGAAGACAAGTAAATGCGAATGAGTTTGAAGTAGCTTGTTCTGCAGCGTGTACTTCGGGATCGATGGTGTTTGGTGACGTAAATGATAAAGAATCAGAAGTAGCTAAGCTATATGACGATAACAGAAGATATCATTTATTAGAGCATATCGGAACAAAACCAAACGTGTTCTACCACGTAAAAGTAAGAAATGTATAAGTATAGTATTAATTAAGAAACATTATAAAGGATTATGTCGTCACATTACGAAGCACCCATTAGAAAACCTTTAGTTCTTGGTGATAAAAGTTATCACGATGTAACGGTAGATGTTGCTAGACCTGTAGAGGGGCGTGCCAATAAACAATGGTGGACTGTTTTCACAATTGCCTTAATAGCATTCCTTTGGGGAGCCGGTTGTATGGCTTATACCGTAGGTACTGGTATTGGTACTTGGGGATTAAATAAAACTGTTGGATGGGCTTGGGATATTACCAACTTTGTTTGGTGGGTAGGTATCGGTCACGCTGGTACCCTTATTTCGGCTGTATTATTATTATTCCGTCAAAAATGGAGAATGGCCATTAACCGTTCAGCTGAGGCAATGACTATTTTCTCAGTAGTTCAGGCAGGTTTATTCCCAATCATTCACATGGGGCGTCCATGGTTAGCTTACTGGGTATTACCTATGCCAAACCAATTTGGATCACTTTGGGTGAACTTTAACTCACCCTTATTATGGGACGTATTTGCGATCTCTACTTATTTATCTGTATCATTAGTATTCTGGTGGACAGGTTTATTACCAGATTTCGCTATGTTACGTGATAGAGCAGCAACTCCATTTGCAAAAAGAATTTATTCTACTTTATCATTTGGTTGGTCAGGTCGTGCAAAAGACTGGCAACGTTTTGAAGAAGTATCTTTGGTATTAGCTGGTTTAGCAACGCCATTAGTACTTTCGGTACACACCATTGTATCGTTTGACTTTGCTACGTCGGTTATTCCAGGATGGCACACCACCATCTTACCGCCATACTTCGTTGCAGGAGCTATCTTCTCTGGATTTGCTATGGTAAACACCCTTTTGATCATCATGCGTAAAGTGGTAAACTTAGAAGATTATATCACCATTCAGCATATCGAGTTGATGAATATCATCATCATGATTACCGGATCAGTGGTTGGTATTGCGTATATCACTGAGTTATGGGTAGCTTGGTATTCGGGAGTAGAGTATGAGCAATACGCTTTCTTAAACCGTGCTACAGGACCTTACTGGTGGTCGTACTGGTTAATGATGACTTGTAACGTAATTTCACCACAAGTTATGTGGTTCAAAAAAATACGTACTTCTATTATGGCATCTTTCATTATTTCGATTATTGTAAATATCGGGATGTGGTTTGAGCGTTTCGTAATTATCGTAACATCGTTACACCGTGATTACTTGCCATCGTCTTGGACAATGTTTCAACCAACGTTTGTTGATGCCGGAATTTATATTGGTACCATAGGATTCTTCTTTGTACTATTCTTATTATACTCAAGAAGTTTCCCTGTAATTGCTCAGGCAGAGGTTAAAACCATCTTAAAATCGTCAGGAGAAAATTACAAAAAAGCAAGAGAGAACGGACATCATTCACATAATCATTAATAAATTATGAGTACAAAAGTTATACACGTATTATACAATGATGATGATGTATTAATGGATGCAGTAAAAACAACACGTGCTGCCCATCATCACATCGAAGAGGTTTTTACACCTTTCCCAGTACACGGCCTTGATAAGGCTATGGGATTAGCACCAACGCGTTTGGCAATCTGTTCTTTTATTTATGGATTATGTGGATTAGCATTCGCTACATACATGATGAATTATATCATGATTCAAGATTGGCCTCAAGACATTGGTGGAAAACCAAGTTTTAGTTATATTCAAAATATGCCTTCATTTGTGCCTATTATGTTTGAATTAACAGTATTCTTTGCAGCGCACTTAATGGTAATTACTTTCTTCTTAAGAAGTAGATTATGGCCATTTAAAAAAGCTGAAAATCCTGATGTAAGAACAACAGACGACCATTTTTTAATGGAAGTTGCCTTAACAGGAAACGAAGAAGAAGCTGTAGAATTCTTTAAAAATACTGGTGCAGTAGAAGTTAAAGTAATCGATAAACATTAGTAGTAAAAATGAAGACTTTAAATAAAATAGTTGCGTTGGCAGCAGTTTCAGTACTCACTACATCTTGTTTTAACAAGGACAAACCTAACTATCAGTTATTTCCTGATATGTACAAGTCGGTAGCATACGAAACATATTCTGAATCAGACGCATTTAAGAACGGAAAAGAAGGCCAAGTTCCAGCAGAAGGTTCTGTACCTCGCGGATTTATGCCAGATGAATACGATAGTTCACCTGAAAGTTTAGCCTTAGCTAAAGTAAATTTAAAATCGCCTTTAGATTCAATCACTGATAAAGATATCAACGAAGCTAAAGCGTTATATACTATTTACTGTGCTTTGTGCCATGGTGATATGGGAGACGGAAAAGGTAATTTAGTTAAAAGAGAAAAATTCCTGGGAGTACCAAGCTATGCAGAACGCGAGTTAACAGAAGGTGGTATTTATCACGTAGTAACTTACGGACTAAACTCAATGGGATCACATAAAAACCAAATGACACAACATGAAAGATGGTTGGTTTCGGCTTATGTGTTAAAATTGAAATCGGAATTATAATTGTAAAACTTATTTGAAAGTTTAGATATGTACACATTTTCAGGCAAATTAAAAACCTTTTCTTTTATTCTGATGGCTTTGGGTATTATGGGAATCGCTTACGGTTTCTTAACAACACCTAAAACAGTAGAAGAGGTGGAAGTAATTTTAAGCGAACAACACCATGACGGTCATGGATCGCACGATGCACACGCAGCTGTGACTCATGATGAGGCACAACAGCACGATGCGCACGCAGAACATACAAAACATTTAGAACACGTATTACACCAGTTACAAAATAAACCTTGGGCTGCTGTATATGTTGGTTGTATCTTCTTTATGTTGATTTCTTTAGGGATATTTACCTTTAACCAAATACAATATGCTGCTTCAGCAGGATGGTCACCAGTATTATTCCGTGTAATGGAAGGTTTATCTGCATACTTATTACCGGGATCAATTTTGTTCTTCCTTTTATTATTAGCAAGTTCAGCTCACTTGAACCACTTGTTCATTTGGATGGATGCTGATGTAGTGGCAGACGATGTTATCATTCAAGGAAAAACAGGTTATTTAAATATTCCTTTCTTCTTAATAAGAGCGGTTATCTTTTTAGCAGGTTGGAACTTGTTTAGATATTTATCTCGCAAAAACTCATTAGCTTTAGATGAAACAGGTGATTTAACGTATTATAAGAAAAACTTTAAGTTAGCTGCAGGATATTTAGTATTCTTTATCATTACAGAATCAATAATGTCTTGGGACTGGATTATGTCTATTGACACTCACTGGTACTCAACATTATTTGGATGGTATGTGTTTGCATCATTCTTTGTAACAGCTATTACAATAATTGCTTTGGTGACCTTATATTTGAAAAATAACGGACATTTAGATTTTGTAAATACATCACATATACACGATTTAGCAAAATTCATGTTTGGTTTGTCTATTTTCTGGACATACTTATGGTTTTCTCAGTTCATGTTACAGTGGTATTCAAACATTCCGGAAGAGGTAACCTACTTTATCTTTAGAATAGAAGAATACAATTTACCATTCTTCGGTATGTTAGGTTTAAATTTCTTATTACCAATATTATTGTTAATCAATACAGACTTTAAACGTTTGTCTTGGATTATTGTAATGGCAGGTATCTGTATCATTGTAGGTCACTATTTAGACTTCTTTGTTATGATTATGCCAGGTACAGTAGGTGCATCTTGGTTTATCGGCGCAGCTGAAATAGGTTCAGTTTTATTCTTCGGTGGATTGTTTATCTTTGTTGGATTCTCAGCATTAGCAAAAGCACCATTGTTAGTTAAGAATAATCCATTGGGAGAAGAAAGTAAACATTTTCATTATTAATATTTAAAGTAATAAACAAATGACGAGTTTATTAATAATAGTTATAGTAGCTTTATTAGGAATTGCAGTATGGCAATTGACTAAGATTTTTGACCTAACCCAAACCAAGCGATTTGTTGGAGAGGAGTATAAGTCTGAAGTTGCTACCGATAAAGACAATAATATCAACGGATATTTAATGTTTGGTTTTTTGGCATTCATCTACATATTAACTATTTATAGTTGTGTGAAATGGGGATATATGCCATTAATTGACAACCCAGCTTCAGAGCATGGTAAAGATGTTGATATGTTGATGTGGCTTTCATTAGGAGTTATTTTCTTTGTACAATTCATTACCCAGTTTTTATTACACTATTTTGCGTTTGCTTACCGTGGAAATAAAGATCGCAAAGCTATTTTCTACGCAGATAACGATAAGTTAGAATTTGTATGGACCATTATTCCTGTGATTGTTTTATCAGGATTGATCTTATACGGATTGTACGCATGGAACAACATTATGTACTACGAAGAAGACGAAGAAGTATTGTATGTTGAAGTATATGCTAAGCAATTTGGTTGGGATATTCGTTACTCAGGAAACGACAACGTATTAGGAAAAGCCAACGTACGTTTTATTGAAGGAGTAAATGCAGTAGGGGTAGACATGTCTGATCCAAATGCACAAGACGATATCTTAGCAAAAGAATTACGTTTACCAGTAGGAAAAAAAGTAGTGATTAAAATGCGTTCACAAGACGTATTACACTCGGCATACTTCCCTCATTTCCGTGCACAAATGAACTGTGTTCCAGGTATGGTTACGCAATTTGTAATGACACCAACGGTTACAACAACCGAAATGAGAGAGCGTGAAGAAATTGTACACAGAGTTAACAAAATTAACGAAGCTCGTAACAAACAAAGTAGAAAGTTAGTTGAGCAAGGAGAGCCAGGTCTTGACGCATACGTTTTTGATTACGTATTATTATGTAACAAAATTTGCGGACGTTCGCACTACAACATGCAAGCAAAGGTTATTGTTGAAACAGAACAAGAGTTTAAAGAATGGTTAAGTCAACAAGCAACTTTAGGAAAACAAGTTGCTGAAGAAAAGGCTGGTGCTGCACCGGCTGTTGAACCAACACCAGCTCCTGAGCAGATTGAAGAACCACAAATTGTTGTAGATACTACAGCAGTAATTGCTCAAGTAATTAGATAATTTGTTTTTTACCCAATAAAATAATTAGTATGTCAGCAATAGGACACGAATTAACACACGATCATTCACATGATCACCATCATAAAGAAACTTTTATTACAAAGTATATCTTTAGTACGGATCACAAAATGATTTCTAAACAATTCCTTATTACAGGTATTATTATGGGAATCATTGGTATCACCATGTCGTTATTATTCCGTATACAGATCGCTTGGCCAGAAGAATCGTTCCGCGTATTCTCATGGTTATTAGGAGACGATTTCGCTCCAGGAGGTGTAATGCGTAACGATATTTATTTAGCGCTTGTAACCATGCACGGAACCATTATGGTATTCTTTGTATTAACAGCAGGTTTATCAGGTACGTTCTCTAACTTATTAATTCCATTACAAATTGGGGCTCGTGATATGGCATCAGGATTCATGAATATGTTATCATATTGGATCTTCTTTGTATCATCAATCATCATGTTGGCTTCATTGTTCGTAGAGTCGGGTCCTGCATCTGCCGGATGGACAATCTATCCGCCACTATCTGCAGTTCCTGAAGCAATTCCAGGTTCAGGTACAGGTATGACCTTGTGGTTGATATCAATGGCGTTGTTTATTGCACAATCGTTAATGGGATCGTTAAACTACGTTGTAACCGTATTAAACTTAAGAACAAAAGGTATGACCATGACCCGTATGCCATTATTGGTTTGGGCATTGTGGATTACTGCACTTATCGGTATCGTATCGTTCCCGGTATTATTATCAGCAGCTTTGTTGTTGATCATGGATAGAAGTTTTGGAACATCATTCTTTTTATCTGATATTTATTTAGCAGGAGAAGTATTACACTACCAAGGAGGTTCTCCGGTATTGTTTGAGCACTTATTCTGGTTCTTGGGTCACCCTGAAGTATATATCGTTATTTTACCAGCGATGGGTATTTCATCAGAAGTAATTTCAACTAACGCTCGTAAGCCTATTTTTGGTTACCGTGCAATGATTACCTCTTTGTTAGCAATTGCTTTCTTATCAACAATTGTTTGGGGTCACCACATGTTCGTTTCAGGTATGAATCCATTCTTAGGGTCTGTATTTACCTTTACTACCTTATTAATTGCAATTCCGTCGGCAGTAAAAGCCTTCAACTGGATTACGACTATTTGGAAAGGTAACTTACAAATGAACCCAGCTATGTTATTCTCTATTGGTATGGTTTCAACATTCATATCAGGAGGTTTAACAGGTATTATTTTAGGAGATTCAACGTTAGATATTAACGTACACGATACGTACTTCGTAATTGCTCACTTCCACTTAGTAATGGGTATCTCTGCGTTGTATGGTATGTTTGCTGGTATTTACCACTGGTTCCCTAAGATGTACGGACGTATGATGAACAAAAACTTAGGATACATTCACTTCTGGGTAACAGCAGTATGTTCGTACGGCGTATTCCTTCCAATGCACTTTATTGGTATGGCAGGATTACCACGTCGTTACTACACCAACTCGGCATTCCCAATGTTTGATGATATGGTAGATGTGAACATTTTAATTACAATGTTTGCCCTTGTAGGAGCGGCTTTTCAATTAATTTTCTTGTTTAACTTCTTCTACAGTATCTTCTACGGTAAAAAAGCATCGCAAAACCCTTGGAGAGCTACGTCATTAGAATGGACTACGCCGGTAGAGCATATCCACGGAAACTGGCCAGGAGAAATTCCAGAAGTACACCGTTGGCCTTATGATTACTCTAAGCCAGGGTATGAAGAAGATTTCGTTCCGCAAACAGTGCCTTTAAAAGAAGGAGAAAAAGACGGAGGTCATCAATAATAAATACATTTAAACGCTCGCAATTTTGCGAGCGTTTTTTTTATATATTTACGATAATGTTTATTTTAAAAATCAATACGATGCTTAAGATGAAATAGGCGTTTTGTAAAAAAGTAGAGTAGATACACGAGTGTATTATTACGGTGCAAGGTATTATGACCCAAGAATTTCGATTTTTGTATCTGTGGATCCATTGGCAGAAAACTCAAGACGTTGGACACCATATAATTATGCGTACAACAATCCTATATTCTTTGTAGACCCAGATGGAATGCAAAGCAGACCAATGGATAGCTATGGTAGGGATTTACTAAACATGGGGGTAGCTTTTAATATAATGTTTCAAAGTGGTTCAAATGAAGCGGATAATGATTGGAAAGAAGACGGTAAGGGTAATTTAATAAAAGAAACAGGGGATAACGCTCAAACTTTAAGGGCACAGCTCAATAATAATTATAAGGATGCAGATGTCAGCCAAACAGCTGCTAAGCGCTTGTATGAAACAATGAAAGATGATAAAGTAAATATTAATCAACTAAACCAGAGACACTAAATCAGAATTTATTTGGTACTAATTATCCTGGACCAAATAATCCTAAAAAGTATAATGGAGAATCCGATTACTCTGTTGAACCAAGTGAATTTGAAGTACCTGCTTTTATTCATGATAAAGAATATGATACAGTTGGGGCCGTTGGAGCAAAAGGTTTATTTTTAAATCCAAAAACTATTGAAGCAGATAAAAGATTTGTTGTAAGTATGGATAATTTAGTTACTAAGTACCAAGGAGAGCGAAATTACAATATGGCGAATAAAGCAATAATAGTAAGAGAT
>JAHAYQ010000214.1 GCA_018384465.1 Myroides sp.
GCTTTATAAACTAATAGCGTTAAAACAATAATTACGCTGCATAGTAAGAATGTATTTTGAAAACCCATCCAAGAAATAAAAATACCCATAATGATTGAACCGACAGCAAGTCCAATATCGAATAACGTAAAGAATGTGGAAATTGCATGCCCCATTCTATTTTTAGATACCGTTTGAATCGCAACTGTCTGTAAGCAAGGAAATAGCGTTCCATAACCAATACCAATAAACACCGCAGATAACCAAAGCGTCCATTGATTATTCACAAAGCTCACAAGTACCATGCCAATCGCAAAGAAAATAAAGGATGGATACATCACAGCACTTGGACCTTTACGATCAAACATCTTGCCAACAAAAGGTCGTACTACAATCATAGAAACAGCAAATACAATGAAGAAAATACTCGCGTATTCAAAGAGATTTTTACTTTCGCTATAGGCTGTAATAAAACTTAAAATACTTGAATAGGTTAAAGCAGTAAGTAAAGCTACCAGACCAACAGGAATAACTTTCGTTTCAATAATGTCATGCAATGTAAGCTTGGTATTTTTCTCTTCTATTTGCTTAACTTCAGGCTGTTGCTCTGGAATTTTTAGCATTAAACAAAAAATAAAACCCACAGCCATTAATACAGAAAGTAATGCGAATAATGTATTGAAGCTGGCAAATTGAATAACCGTTAAAGCAATTAATGGTCCAATCACAACGCCCAAATTCGTAGACATTACAAAATACCCCATCCCCTCACCTTTACGATGTTCAGGAATAAAATCATTTGCAACAGGAACTGTAACCGTTGTTAAAATACTGAACCAAAAGCCATGTAGAAAACGCACAAGCAACAAAGTCCACATGCTATCAATCCAAAGATAACTCAATGCAAATAAAACAAAGAAAAGCTCTGAACCTCTAAATGTCAGTTTTTTCCCCAATTTTTGACTGATTAATCCTGAAAATGGTCGAATAGCAATAGATGAAACTAAAAACAGCGTGAGTGCTAAACCAGCTTGTTCAATGGTTCCACCCAAATCTTTCATAATATAAATGGGTAAAACAGCAAGTAATGCAAAGTAATAAGTAAAGAGAAATAAGTTATTGAAAAGACAAAGAATAAATGACTTATTCCATAAACGTTGCTGAGTAATTTCGTTCATTTTAAAAGGTCCTTTACTCGGCAGAATTTTTAATCAAAATTGGGTTTAAAATAAAATCCACTAATTTTGAAATATAAACTTCATCTGGAATTTTATTAAAAAAGATAATTTGATAATGCAAAGGCGCATACAAACTATCGAGCATAATATCAAAAGGATAATCTGCAATAATCTCTTTGCGCTCTATAGAGTTTTGAAGAAGTTTTTTAACAAGCTCACGGCGTGGTAACAAATATTGTTGGAAAAATTTCCCTGCCGATTCACGATGTTCTGCCATAACAACCAATAAAGCACGCCCAACGCCTTGGCTTAATGCATGACTCAATTTCAGTAACTGTTGCTGTAAATTGAATTTTAAAGATTGATTAAAATCTAAATCAAATACCGACTCTGTTTTATAAGCAAAAGCTGAAAATACGACATCTGATTTATGCTTCCACCAGCGGTAAATTGTTGATTTACCTACGCCCGCTCTGATAGCAATATCTTCAATGGTGAGTTTTGTATATTCCATTTCTTCTAGCGCTTCTATGACAGCATTTAAAATTTCATGCTGTTTCCGCGAACATTTCTCTTCCATACACCACCCAAACAAAACGATACGTATCGTTTCATTTTACAATTCAAATACTCTTACTTTCTATACAACTTAAGATGTACATGTTTATTTTTTACATAAAAAAAGACTCCTTCAAGGAGTCTTTTCATTACATAAAACTTACTTTGATTTCTTATAAATACTGCAAGAAGGATGATGACTTTCTTGTAAACGAGCAACTTTACGATGCTCCGCAGATTCAAAACGGCAACGTTTCCAATCATTATCTAAATTTAATGCTGGAATATGTTTTGGTTTACCATTTTCATCAACAGCAACCATTGTGAAATAGCAGCTATTTGTATGGCGCACAGTACGCTTTTGAATATTTTGTGCTTCTACACGAATACCAATTTCCATAGAAGTACGACCAACATGATTCACACTTGCAAGGAAAGTTACCATTTCACCTACATGAATGGGTTCTTTAAACGTTACTTTATCTACAGAAAGCGTAACAACATAACTACCTGAATAACGACTTGCACAAGCATAAGCTACTTGGTCAAGTAATTTTAGAATTGTTCCACCATGAACATTACCTGAAAAGTTTGCCATGTCTGGTGTCATTAAGACTGACATTGTAAGTTCAGACTGGTCATCTAATATTGGGGCAATTTGATCTAATGGGGACATTACGTTCTCTAGACTCATTCAAAGACAAAAAGATATGTGAATTATATTATATCGCTTTTTTCTATTATTTTTACCCTTAACGGTCTAAAAATATCATCATTATTTTTTATATTTATTAACCATTTCTTTTTAAAATATAGTGCAATGATAATATAAAAATCACAAACCTTTGTTTTTTATATCCTTATTAACCAAACATACTTAAAAGCTTTAATATTCAACTATTTATGTATTACAAAAATAAACAATCTAAAAATAATAAT
>JAHAYQ010000233.1 GCA_018384465.1 Myroides sp.
GCAAACGAAACATCTTTTAAATTAAAATCGCCTTTTAATGGAATGTTTTTTACAGTACCCGAAGTCTCTTTTTCTTCTTCTGCTTCTAATATCTCAAAATAACTTTCAGAATATATCATGGCATCGTTCATTTCATCGTAAATACGGTGTAATTGTCGAATAGGTGCCGAAACGTTGTTAAACAATAAGATGTGAAACATGATAGACCCAATAGACATATTGCCAATTAATACAAAATATGCAGTAAGAATAATGATGATTACCACACCAAACTGCTCTATAAAAGATTTTAATCCGTCAAAAAAGAAACTGGTTTTTCTTGTTTGTAATTGATTATTTGTTAGTTCGTTTTGTAATTGCAATTGCTTAGTAGATTCGATGTTTTCTCTGTTAAAAGATTTTATCACCGTTATAGAATCAATTATACTGATAATGCCTTGAGATTTAGATTCGCGAAAGCCTCTTAAATTTCTACGCCATCCGCTTAACTTTTGTGCTTGCCTTTTGGTAACAATAAAATAAATAGGAACAATACAAAGACCAACCAAGCCTACATAAAAATTAGCTTGAAACATAAAGAACAACGCAACAATAGCATTGGCAAATAGTGGCAATATATCAATAAAGAAATTTTGAACCAACCGAGTTAAACTTTCAATTCCGCGATCAATTCGTGTTTGTAATCTTCCAGCTTCGTTATCATTTGATGAAAAAAATGATAAACGATAGGTTAAAATTTTATCAATGATTGTTTGGGCTAAGTCTTTAGAAACATAAATTCGCAATTTTTCTCCGTAATACTTCTGTCCAAAAGTTATAAAGGCATTTAAAATTTCTTTACCAATTAACACTAACGAAATAAAAAGTAGTAATTTTAAACCTAATTCTAAAGCATTTGGTTCTGGTACTAATAACGTTAATTCGTCTACGGTGTATCGTAAAATCCAAGCATTTATTTGAGCAGTAAGAGATCCAACTAAAGTAAGAAGAAGGGTGCCTATTACTAATTTTCGATAGGGTTTTACGTATGGACCTAAATTTTTAAACAGGGTAGCAATTTGCATTTTTTATTTTTAAAAATAATAAAGTTTATAGATATTACCATATAAATTTTATAAAAAAAAGGGTGTCAGAAATTTCCTGACAACCCTTAAATAAATATGAAATACAAAGTTCTTAATTTTGTAATGACTCAAATGTACTGATTATTAATTAATTACGCAAGTTAAAAAAAGCATGTCTGATATAAAATTATTGAAAATTAACGATTTTAGACCTGAAGGAAAAGAGAGTTCTTTTTATGTTAACCGTATTTCTCAGCATTTAATGGTTAATCACTCAAGAATAGAAAAACCTCATAGACATAATTTTTATGCTGTTTTTCTTTTTACAAAAGGTACAGGTGTACATGAAATTGATTTTCAGAAATATGAGGTAAAACCCGGATCGGTCTTTTTTTTATATCCTGGTCAAACCCATTCTTGGGAATTATCGGAAGATGCTGAAGGTTTTTTATTTTTTCACAATGCCGAATATTATGAAATGAACTATATTTCTAACACCTTACGAGATTTCCTTTTTTTTGAATCGAATTACTCAGATAAATGCTTGTATCTCACAGAAGATCAATGTCAATTCATAGAAGAAAAATTTCAAACTATTTTTAATGAATCAATAAAAGAGGAATGGAAAAAAAGTCAATTGATACTCTCGTATCTTACCCAAATATACATTTATCTAAACAGGTATTTAGAAAAGCAACAGTCTAAAAATATTCAGCGTATTTTGCATTATCAAACGATATTTTCAAACTTTGAAAAGTTGCTTGATTTACATTTTATCAAAATAAAGTCTGCCACTCAATATGCCCAATTATTGCATATAAGTCAAAAACATTTAAACAGAATTGTGCAGTACATTACAGGAAAAACAACTACCGAAGTAATAACCGATCGCGTTTTATTAGAAGCTAAACGACTATTGCTTTATACCGATTTAACAATGAATCAAATTTCACTTAATGTAGGTTATAGCGATGCAGCCTACTTTTCAAGATTATTTAAAAAACATGCAAAGATTAATCCTACCGATTTTAGAAAGCAATATAAAAACGAACATTCCCATTAAATATCGTCTTCTTCGTTGTAGAACATATTTAACCACATTAAGCGTGAAATTCTATAATTAAAAGTTGATAATATCAATAACACAATAACTACTGCAATAAACATGTTAAGATACGACATGTTAAAAATAATACCTAATACAAAAACAGCTACCATTTCGGCTACCGTCCAAGCATAGCTTACATACATAGCTCCAAAATAAAATCCAGTTTCTCTGTGAAACGAATAATTACATTTAGAACAACGCGGATGCATAACCGGTAGTTTAAATAAAAAAGGGTTTCCTTTGGTCTTAAATACTTTTGTTTCTTGACATTTAGGACAAGTACCTTTCAAAACTTTATCAATATAAGACATATCTTTAGTAATTTTGCGCAAAGATACGTCAATAAATCGTCTTTTATATTTAAAAAAAACGCAATCATTTGGATAATTCAGACATTGATAAAAAAACTGTGTTAACGGAAAACAGTACCACATCTACTTGTTTTATACCTTTTAGAGAGGATATTTCTTCTATAGAAATTCCAACAAAACTTAACTTTCCGTTTTATTACGAAACACATCCTCTTTGTACAATAGCTGCATTAGAGGTACAACATTATTTAAGTGAAAATAAAGAATTACCTCATAACTTTGGACTAAATGACGCAACAGAATTATTGCCCATTGGGAAAATGTTTGGTGTATTGATTGTAGAGTATAATGGACAATTAGGTTATTTAGCTGCCTATTCGGGTAAGTTAGCTAACAGTAATACTATTGATTTTTTTGTTCCTCCTGTATTTGATATGTTAACACAAAACGGTTATTTTTTACAAGAAGAAGAAAAACTGAATGAATTAAACCAACAAATAGAATCTTTGGAACAAGCGACTATTTATTTGGATATAAAGCAACAGTTAATCGATCTCAATCAACAGAAACTTACACAAATTGAACTCTTAAAAAATCAACTAAAAGAAAATAAAAAAGAGCGACAAATTTTACGTCAAACCAATAAAAATATACTTACTGTTGCCGAATTTGCTGTTTTCGAGGCCGAACTTATTAAGCAAAGTTTATACGACAAACACCTATTGCGAAAAACTACTGCACAATTTGATGAGCTGCTTGCTAAATGGCAAATTGAGTTGAACATTTATCAAAAAAAGATCGATGACTTAAAACAACGACGTAAAAAACAATCAAATGCCTTACAACAGTGGTTGTTTACAAATTATACTTTTTTAAATGGTAACGGAAAAGAAAAGTCGCTTTTAACTATTTTTCAGAATGCTTTGCATGCGCAACCTCCCGCAGGTGCTGGAGAATGCTGCGCACCAAAATTGTTTCAATATGCATTTAAGCACCAATTAAAACCCATTGCTTTGGCGGAGTTTTGGTGGGGATCATCGCCTAAATCAGAAATTAGAAAACACGGTCAGTTTTATCCAAGTTGTTGGGGAAAATGCGAACCTATCTTAAATCACATGTTAGAAGGTTTGAAGGTTGATGAAAACCCGTTTCTTCAAAATCCAGCAGAAGGTAAAGAATTAGAAATTGTTTATGATGATCCGTATTTAGTGGTGGTTAATAAACCAGCCGAGTTTTTATCAGTTCCCGGTATTAATATCAGCGATTCGGTGTATCAGCGCATAAAACATCGTTATCCGCAGGCAACCGGTCCGCTCATTGTACATCGTTTAGATATGAGTACTTCTGGGTTGCTTGTATTGGCAAAGAACAAAGAAGTACATGAACACCTTCAAAAACAATTTTTAAAACGCAAAGTAAAAAAAACATATGTAGCCTTGTTAGATGGTTGTGTAGTAAGGACGAAAGGAAAGATAGAATTGCCTTTAAGAGGTGATTTAAACGATCGGCCAAGGCAAATGGTGTGTTATGAATACGGAAAAAACGCTTTAACTCATTTTAAGGTTATAGAATCGGATACAGAAAAAACCCGTATTGAGTTTGAACCTATCACAGGTAGAACACATCAATTACGAGTTCATGCGGCTCATAAAGACGGATTACTTGCACCCATTAAAGGTGATGATTTATATGGTGTTAAAGCCGATCGCTTATACCTGCATGCACAAAACTTAGGCTTCTATCATCCGGTAACAAAAGAATGGGTTTCTTTTATGGTTGCTCCAGATTTTTAAAATATAGCTCGTAAACTTTTTGTACATTTGTTCGAACTTATTAAGTTTTTATGTACACGATAGAAGTAAATAATACTAAAAGCCGTAAGCAATTTTTAAACTTTCCGGTGAAGCTGTATGCTGATGATAAAAATTGGATACAGCCTTTAAACCAGGATATTGAAAAAGTTTTTGATCCAGAAAAAAACAAACTTTTTAAGCGTGGCGGCAAGGCCATTCGATGGATTTTATTCGATGGCAATGATCAAATTATCGGAAGAATAGCAGCTTTTGTAAATCCTAAATACGAAGGTAAAGAAGCTGTTGGTGGCATTGGTTTTTTTGAGTGTATCAATGACCAAACTTCTGCCGATTATTTGTTTAATCAAGCAAAAGAGTGGTTGCAAGATCAAGGAATGGAAACCATGGACGGTCCGATAAATTTTGGAGAACGTGACCAATGGTGGGGATTATTAGTTGAAGGTTTTCACGAACCTTTATATAATATGAATTACAACTTTCCGTATTATATTGAACTTTTTGAAAATTATGGTTTTAAAACCTATTTCAATCAAGAGTGCTTTTCATTACCTATTACTCAGAAATTACAACCAAAATTACATGATCGACATGAGGCTATAGCAAAGGATAAAGACTTTCGAGCGGAATATATCAGCATGAAAAACCTTGATAAATATGTTGCCGATTTTGTAAATATCTACAACAAAGCATGGGCAAGTCATGGCGGAGGAAAAACACTTTCTATATCTCAAGGAAAACAGATTTTTAAAAGTATGAAGCCGGTTATCGATCCAAAAATTGTTTGGTTTGTGTATTACAAAAATGAACCGGTAGCTTTTTGGGTTAATTTGCCTGATCTCAATCAATATTTTAAACACTTAAACGGTAAATTTGGTTTGTTTCATAAATTAAAATTTTTATGGAATAAAACGTTTAATAAAAGTAAGCGTGTAATTGGTATAGTGTTTGGTGTAGTGCCCGAGTGGCAAGGTAAAGGCGTAGATAATTTTATGATGATTGAAGGTCAAAAAGTAATTACTCAGCTATCCTATACCGATTACGAAATGCAGTGGATTGGAGATTTTAACCCTAAAATGATTAATGTAGCCAAAAGTTTGGGGGCTGAATTAAGTAGAAAACTGCGTACATATCGCTACCATTTTGATACTAGTAAGGCAGTGGAACGTCATAGAAAAGTTTAA
>JAHAYQ010000227.1 GCA_018384465.1 Myroides sp.
CCATACCGACCATTTAGGAAGTAGTACATACCTAACAGATAACTTTGGACGCCCAAGCCATTACTACGAAACACTGCCGTTTGGTGAGATGATGGTAGAACATAACCAAAGTGCTAATGTGCCGTCTGGTATGGGTTACGACAATAAATATAAATTCAACGGAAAAGAGCTGGATGATGCCACAGGAATGTACTATTATGGCGCACGTTACTACGACCCAAGAATTAGTATATTTATAAGTGTGGATCCGCTGGCGGAACAAACGATGGAACCGTATTTGTACACTGGCAACAACCCGATTATGTTTACTGACCCTACGGGAATGAGTAAAGAGTCAACTCATATAGATGATAAAGGGAATGTTGTTGCAGTTTTTGATGATGGAGATAAGGGAGTATATCAACACGGTAAAAATGCAGAGGGTGGTTCTGTTACGGAATATCAATTATCCAAAAGAGCAGAAAAACATGGTACTTCAAGTGGTGGGACAAAAGTCGGAGAAACAGAACATTGGGATGAATTTGTAAGTCCAGAAGATGGAACAACTATGACCCAATATAAAATACAAGTTGGGAAATCTTTTGACCCTATTATAGAAAAATTAGCAAAACAGGCTGATGGAATGGGATTAGTTCAAATTGCTTCAGAATCAAGACCAAAGGGAGATTTTGATATAAAAAATGATTATAAAAATGTTGGAGCTTTATTAAATGGTAAATATGCTACTTCTCGTTCTGCGGGAAATTATTTGGCAGGATATAATGCAAATAATGGTGTTATAAATTATGAGACTTTTCAAAAGTTAGCAGGTGCTTTACACGTTAAAGGTAATTTATCTAAAGTTGAAATGGGGAAAATGCTTTTGAAAGGTACCTCGTATGGACCTGCCCCAGCTTATGGAGAAAATATGTACCAATATAGAATGAGTAGACAAGGTTGGGATGACAAGCAAAAAGAATTAAAGGTTTATCGTAATCCTGTACCTATGGGGTCAAAATTTTAGATTTATGAAAAAAGCATTTATAATTATTGTTGTTCTAATTATTTTGTTTGGTGTTTTTTCAATATTTTATTTTTCTAAATCACCTATAGAAGAATTAAACAAGAAAGGTACAAATAGGATATTAGTGTTTTCTAATAAAGATACTTTATACATATCTGCAAGTTCTTGGGGATTGGCAGGAAATCACCAAGAAATAGTTTTTTCTGAAAATCCGATAACAATACCAAATAAGGAAACTGATTATATTTTCTATACAGATGAAATTCAGTACAAAACTGATAAGAACACTTTGACTATTTATGCACCACAAAGTGGAAAAAACATACCTAAAACATCATTTAAAAATATCGAGGTTGTTTTTAAAGGTTTAAAAACATATGATGAGATAAGGGATTATAATACTAATTATCAGAAATACGGATTACAACGAATTAGTGTTTATGACTGATGGAGCAATGTATCAAAAACAAAATTATCTTCTGATAAATATGAACAGTTAAAAGGTATTTTCAAAGGGTTAGATAAGAACGGACGAACACAAAGTGAGCAAAAAATTATAGAAGATAAAGCCAAAAAAGAAATTGAACGTATAGATAGAGGGTCAAAATTGTAATTTTATGAAAAGAGTTAGCCTATTAATAATTAGTTTTATACTATTGTTTATTTCATGTACTAACAATGATTTTGATAATATTATTTCAAATGAATATGAGAAATGTTTAGAAAATAATGATAGAAGCTGTGCAGTTGATTTATCTGTAATTTTAAAGTTTGAGTGGGATACTATGTATTATTTTTCTGGAGCAAATTCATTGGAAGATATAAATAGCCCCCACGCTGGCGCGGGCATCTTGCCCGTGCAATAAGCAATAAAAACCAACAACAGCCTCTTTACACACGTATTGAAGCTGTTTTTACAAAATACTTATTTCCCCGCTACCGCACGAATCCGGTAGTGTTTCAGATGTGTTGCTGTTAGGAAAAATAACTTTAAATAAATAAAGCCTTGCAAATTGCAGGGCTTTTTTGTGGGTAGAAAGCAAACCCCGGCTCCCGCACGAATCCTTTCGTGTGGTAAAGTAATAATAAAGCCCTGCAAAATTGCGGGGCTTTTAAACCAAACTGGGTAATATTCCAAAGTTAGCTATAACTAAAAAGTGAATTTAATATAGTAAAGCTCCCTTTTTATAGGGAGCTTTTATATAAAACACTTTACTGCTGTTGTACATAAAAAACTTCGACTTTTATAAGGACACAGTAAGTTAGTGTGTTTTATAGTGGTAAAGTACACCAAAGTAACTTTTACATACAACATCAACCATAAATTATTTATAAACTACAAACAAACCGTACAACACTTGCATACTATAAATGTGGGTGTTTGTGCATTTAATTATATAATAACAGTTGTTTAAATTTGGTTGTACGGTGTTTTAAAAACGTACAATTAATTTAAAAGTTGATTTGGTGTAAAGTGTCGTTAAAATAAATACAGTTGGTACAACCGTAAAAATACAGTTTATAAAAAGAACAATAAAGAGGAACGGACGTGAGTCGTATATTGTTATTTTTATAAACGAGGAAGTAGGAATAAAATGTGGTTTGCAACGAAGTGGAAAACTACTATTTTGTTCAAGGGAAAAGGAAAAGGAAGTTTTGTTACTTTTTTAAAAGTAAGGAAGTAAGGACGATTTAATGGTGGAACGAAGTGGAAGCATTAAATGAAAGATTATTCAAAAGGATTTATCGTTTTGAATAATTGAAGTTGTACAAAGTAAGTTTTATTGAAATGTATAATTTACTGATTTTGATAATAAAATTGATTGTACGAACTATAAACAATGTTGTACGATGAAAATGACAATAATTTAAAGTTGGAAAGAAATGACAACATTAAATTTGAATGATTTATTCAAAGGTATTTACCGTTTTGGATAATAAAAAGACAAAGATGTTGTTTTTTAATGTAGTATCAATTTTGAGAAGTTCAAATGAATATTTTATCGATTTATAATTGAAAATTAATTATACAAAGAATAAACGATGTTACAACAATTTAATTCAAAGAGATTTACTTTTTATTTTAGTTCAAACACATTTTAAACT
>JAHAYQ010000256.1 GCA_018384465.1 Myroides sp.
GGCTACTTTTTTTGATTGTTTTCTATAATTTTCATCAGTTCGTCTATTTCAGTCTGTGATAATTTTTCTTCTTTCACAAAATAGTTTACTAAATTAGAAACCGAATTCCCAAAATACTTCTTGATAGAATCTTTCACAAACACCCCGCGATACGCTTCTAAACTGATAATAGGGTAATATTGATGTGATTTGCCATAACTTTTATGCGCCAAAAACCCTTTTTCTTCCAACAAACGAACAATGGTAGAAAGCGTATTGTAATGCGGTTTAGGCTCGGGCATTTCGTCTAAAATATCGTTTACAAATGCTTTTTTCAATTGCCAAATTACCTGCATTATTTCTTCTTCTTTATTTGTTAGCTTTTCCATATTTAATTATTTATAACACAAATATAAACTAAAGTTTTAGTTATGCAACTATAAAATTAGTTTTATGACTAAAAAAATAGTTTTACAAATAATAAAATAGTGTATTTAACTTCTTTAAACTTATTTTATATTTGATTTTCGAAACGTACCTATTTTAATTAAAAGGCTGTGTTCGGTGGTAATTGCTCTGAAAATATGAAAAAGATTGTTGTGAAATTATTGTGTTTTGCTTGGATAGCTATTTTATTTAGTGGATGCGCTACTTATTCTGAGCAAATTGGGAAAAAATTCGTTGATGAAAAACCTACTACTCAGTCCGAAGTGCTGCATGAAATAGTTGCTTTGGGTAATTTCGCTGCAACTGATGAATCTACCGTACAAATAGCTAAAGCGGTTAAAGATTATTTAGAAACTTCGCCCAATAAAACACTTCTTTTTTTAGGTGATTATGGCAATGTACAACAAGCAACCACTTGGATGAACTTAGCGGCAAAATCTAATATCTCTACTGTTTTTTTACCCGGAGATCAAGATTGGGACAATGGCTTAGGCACTTTATATCATCAAAAAAAACAGATTGATTCGTTAAATGAAAACAGCTCTTATTTGCCCAACGACTATTTACCTATTCAAGAGCAACAAATTTCTAACGAAATAACTTTAATTGCTATTGACAGTGAATGGTTTATTCAGAATTGGGATGAACATACAGCGATGAATAAGCAAAGTTTTCTCAAGAAAAGAGAAGATTTTTTCGATGAGTTTGACCGTCTTATCAACAAAAATCAAAATAAAATAACGGTCGTTGCTATGCATCATCCGCTGTTTAGTAATGGTGAAAACGGCGGATACTTTTCAGCCAAAGACCATCTTTTCCCTTTTAAAAAAATTCCGTTGCCAGTAGCAGGTACCTTAATCAATTTTTTCAGGAAAACATCTGGAGCCAATCCGGCAGATACGCAATACAGCCTGTATCAAAAGTTAACTACGCGATTAAAAACAATTACTAAAAATCAGTCACAGGTCGTATTTTTATCCGCACACGAAAACAATTTACAGTATATAGAAACCGAAGGAATTAAACAAATTGTAAGTGGCGCAGCTACTCAAAAAGATGAAGCCCGCAGTGTACAACCAACAAGTTATACGGTTGGGAATTTTGGTTTTGCTTCGCTGAAGGTTTATAAAAATAATACGGTTGATGTGGCGCTACATCAGTTAATTGACAAGGAGCTTAAAACAACTTTTAGTAAAACTATTATTCAACCAGAATGGTTTAACAATGTATATGGAAATGTTGATCAAGCTTCTGTAAAAACATCCATTTATCCCGAAAAGAAGGTAAACAAATCTAATACCTACACTTTTTTATTCGGCGAACACTACCGCAAAATATACGGCACCGAAGTAGAAGCTAAAGTTGCCGATTTTACTACTTTAAAAGGCGGACTAACTCCGTTGTATTCGTTTGCCGACAATAAATCGCATGCTTTGGTGGCTGAAGACGAGGCTGGCAGACAATATTTATTTCGTAAATTAGGTAAAAGTTCGCAACAATTTTTACAGTCAGATATTTTCAAAGACACCTACGTAAAAGATCAATTAAAAAACACCTTTTTAGTAAACTTTGCGGATGATTATTACACAACAATGCATCCTTATGCGCCCTTGGTTTTAAAACATTTATCTAAAAATATAGCTCTTTATCATGCAGATCCGCAATTGGTTTATTTACCCAAACAAGAAGCTTTGGGAAAGTATAACGAAGCGTATGGCGATGATTTGTTTATGATGGAAGCCCGACCAAATACTTCGCAAAGCAGTTTGGAATCATTTGGAAACGGCGAGCGAATCATTAGCACTAAAGAAATGCTATTGTATTTAGAAGGAGGTTCTGGATATAAAGTAGATAGCGAAATGTACTTACGTGCACGCTATTTTGATTTTTTAATTGGCGATTGGGATAGAAACCCTAACCAATGGCTTTGGGTTGAAAAAAATATAGAGGGAGTAAAGACTTTTCAACCTATTTCGAGAGATCATGATCAAGCTTTTGTGAAGATAGACGGCAAATTAATCATGGTTGCCAATAGATTGAATCCTTTAAAACACATACATCATTACCGAATGAAATTCCCGAATCCCCGATGGATAACCAAATCGGCTTTTCCATTAGACCGTATATTGCTTCAGCAAACCACAAAAGACGAATGGGAAAAAGTGGCTATAGAAGTTGTAAACCAACTGAATAATGAGGTGATTGATGAGGCTTTTAAACAACTACCTGCACCGGTTTACGAACAATACACCACAGATATTGTGAATATTCTAAAAAGCCGTCGTGATCACTTGGTGCCTTTTACAGAAAAATATTATCACACCCTTTTTAAAAACGCTGTTTTTGTAGCTACCAATGCGGTGGATTCGTTACACATTGAAACCTTTAAAGACGAAGTAAAAATTAAACATTTTATTCATTTAACAGCTAATGATTCCTTAATAAATAGCTATAAGTATCTGCCTAATACGACCAAAGAACTATGGGTTTACGGCTTAGACGGAAACGATAAAATTACGGTACAAGGCGATCGATCTAAAATAAAAATTAAATTAATTGGCGGTCGAGATAACGATACCTATACGATAGACACAAAAAATAAAGTAAAAGTATTTGATTATCATTCCGAAGAAAATACTTTAAAAAACACAACTAATGCAAAAGTGATTTTGAAAGATCAATATGCATTGAATCAGTACGATTTTAGAAAAGTACCTCTCAACCTTTTAGCTGTTTTGCCCGACGTAGGTTATAATCGCGACAACGGTGTTTTGTTAGGTTTAAATGCTATTTATACTGTAAATAAGTTCAATCAAAATCCGTATTCGCAAAAGCATCAGTTTCGTATCAGATACAGTTTTGCAACGTCGGGTGTGATGGCTGCCTATAACGGTAGTTTCAAAGATTATTCCAACACTGGTTTTTGGGTGGTTGAAGCCTTGGCAACTACCAATAATTTTACGCGAAACTTTTTTGGAAAAACCAATTTTGAAAAATACGACAAAGAACTCTTTAAAGATAATTATTACAGGGTAAGAACATCAGAATTTGAATTTAAACCTGGATACGAGTGGAAGGGGAGAAACGGAAGTTCGTTTTTAATAGGTGCCGCTTACGAATCGGTTAAAATTGAAGAAACGCACAACCGATTGATAGATGAACAGTTGTTAACCGAATTGTTTGATACCTATAAACGCACCAATTATTTGGGCGGTCGATTAAAATATCAATTTGAAAATTACGATGATACGCAAGAACCTACTATTGGATTTGGATTTTCGTTATTGTACGGGAACAGATTTTTTACAGATGATTTAAACAAAAACCATCAGTACATAAAAAGTAAATTGAACTTTGTTGTGCCCTTATCAAACAATAAAAAGCTCACTTGGTCATCCACCTATTTATTAGAGACAGTTTTTGGCAATCAATATCATTTTTATCAATCGGCAAGTATCGGTTCAAACAATGGCATGCGCGGTTTTAGACAGTATCGATTTATTGGCAATACTGCATTTGTTACCAGTAACGATTTGCGTTATAAAATGAGTCAGATTCAAAATTCGGTTGTTCCTCTAAGTTACGGCATTTATATAGGATATGATACAGGACGCATTTGGAATACATACGATCCAAATGCCAAATGGCAGCACAGTTATGGAGCCGGTTTATGGCTTAATACCCTTAACTCACTTACTGCACATGCCGGAATTTTTGGCAGTAAAGAAGAAACTGTTCTGGTTAGCTTTGGATTAGGATTTAAGTTTTAGAATTAAAAAAGACCTGATTTTTTTCAGGTCTTTAACTAACGTAATATATTTTTTCTGATGATTCTGAATTTCGATCGTTTTTGTTGTCCTTAATAAGTAACATTTTTACAGGCTCCTCTTTTTCTTTTTGTTGTTTAAGTAATAGTTTTAAAGGCAGTAGTTTTAAGTCGTCCGAACCAAAAGTTAATACCTGTTGTTTACCCTCGCTGCTAAAAAGCAATTCGCAGTAAGTTAAACGGTTACGTTCAAATTTTTGATTGGCAAAAACAATAGGCATTCCCATTCTAATAGAAGCTTTTTCAATAGCAGATAAATCTGTTGCAGTTGATGTTCCTGAAATTGTAAACCAACCAACACTTGACCCTGCGAACTCATTCAAAACAACTCTTTTTGTAAAAACCATGGGTTCGTTATAAGAAGCTAAAACAACCTCCGTTTTTTGTTGTGCTTGTATATTTAAAGTGAATAATATAAAAGCGCTAAAAAATAATGTTTTCATACGTTGATATTTCAGGTAAAACGCAAAAGAAATTGTTTTATTATTCATTTAAAATTAAAATCTTTAATTATATGGGTTTTAACTTTCACTACATTAGGAAGAAACCACAGCCGCACACTTTTGTCTTTGATTAAACATCATAATCCTAAAAATATATGGCATTCAAAATCAAAAAAAACAGTCTTAAAATTTATTTTACTTGGAGTAATAAAGCAATCAATTAAATTATTAGTAGTTTGAATAAAAATTTAAATAAAACTCGTTCGTAAGTTGAACAAGAAAAATTATGCCTACTATAAAAATCATTAAGCGTTTATAACTTTCGTCATAAAAGTTTTTTTATTATGGTTAATAATCTCAATAAAATTACGTTATTTTGCTTTTTAATTTAAAATAAAATATCTATTATGAAAAAAATCGTTTTATCATTAGCAGTAATCGGTGGCTTAGTATTCACATCTTGTAAAAAAGACGCTGCTCAAGAAAATTTAGACAATACCTTAGATTCTATTGTTGAACAAGCAGAAGATTCTTTAAATGCAGTTGAAGAGCAAGTAGAAAACACTGTTGAATCATTAGAAGCTAAAATTGCAGAAGCACAAGCTGAATTAGACCAAGCTGTAACAGTAGATGCTAAACAAGCTGCAACTAAAAAATTAAACGAAGCAAAAGCTGCTTTAGCTACTTTAAAAGGTGAAGCAATTTCTACAGCAGAAGAAGTTAAACAAGAAGCAACTGCTGCTGCAAACAAAGCGGGAGATGCCGTTAAAACATCAACTAATAACGCTGCTAAAAAAGTAGAGGAAAAAGTTACAGAAGCTAAAGAATCGACACAAGAAATTGTTAATAAAAGTGTAGAAGACGTGAGTAAAACAACTAACAAAGCTTTAAAAGAAAGTTCTTTAAATAATAAACTAAAAAGCAACAATCAAAAAGTCAACAGTAATAAATAAGAAAATTGATAACAATAAAAA
>JAHAYQ010000261.1 GCA_018384465.1 Myroides sp.
ATTATGAAAAAAGTTTACGAACGCGAAAATCGTTCGCAAGATGAATTAGACAAGCTGTTTATGTACACCTTTATTGCTACGCTTTTAGGTGCACGTTTAGGGCATGTGTTTTTTTACGATTGGGATTACTACCAACACAATTTGTTAGAAATTCTTTTACCGTTCCGCTTTGATCCTTTTGAGTTTACAGGTTTTGCTGGCTTGGCAAGTCACGGAGCTGCGATAGGAATTATTTTTGCTATGCTTTATTATAGCAAACTGATAAAAAAACCACTTCTTTGGATTTTAGATCGCGTTGTTTTAGCAATCACTATTGGCGGTGCTTTTGTGCGATTTGGAAACTTTTTTAATTCAGAAATTTATGGTCATGTGGTAAACAAAGGCTTTCCGTTCGGAATAAAATTCATTAGAGAAGATGAATTTTGGCAACAAAATAATATTTTTGAAATTACCCAGGCAAATACCCGCAATCAAGCTTATCAGTTAATAGAAACCGACCCGCGATTTTCTTCAGTTTTAGAAGCCATTCCATTTCGTCATCCTACTCAATTGTACGAAGCTTTAGGTTACATCATTCTATTCATTGTATTGATGATTATGTATTGGAAAACCGACGCTCGTAACTACTTAGGTAAAATTTTTGGAGTGTTCCTTGTGTTCTTATGGACCATTCGTTTCGCTGTTGAATATGTAAAGGAAAGTCAAGGCGGATTTGAATCGGCTTTAGGTTTATTTTCAACCGGACAATGGCTAAGTATACCATTTATTATAGCCGGTATTTACGTTTGGGCAACTGCAAAAAACAGACCCGTAAAACGTTAAACAACATAAAACACTTGAGCTATCAAGTGTTTTCTTTTATTTATTTTGTATCTTTGGGTAACAACTTTATAAAAAAAAATTATGAGAAAAAAAATTTTAATCCCCGTTATTCTTTTAGGAGCTATTGGATTAACAAGTTGTGTATCTAAGAAAAAGTATGCACAGTTAGAGTCGAATTACGCAACATTACAAACTAATTTCAACCGCTCCCAAGTTGATTTAAGTGCTTGTAATACCCGTGTACAAAGTTTAGAGGATATGTTATCACAAGAACGTGCTGCTAACGAAAGTTTGAAAAAAGCTTTGGCTTCATTACAAGGTTCATTAGATAATAGCATTACGCAAGGAAATGTAAACATTTCTAAACTAGTTGATGAAATTAACGCAAGTAATAAGTACATTCAACATTTGGTAAACACTAAAAATAAGAGCGACTCTTTAAATATGGTGTTAACAAACAATTTAACCCGATCGTTAAGTCGAGAAGAATTAAGAGATGTAGATATTCAGGTGTTAAAAGGAGTTGTATACATTTCATTAGCCGACAATATGTTGTACAAATCAGGTAGTTACGAAATTTCAGATCGAGCTGGAGAGACCTTAAGTAAAGTAGCTAAAATCATTAATGATTATAAAGATTACGACGTATTGGTTGAAGGTAACACCGACAACGTGCCGATTAAACGTGAGAACATTAGAAACAATTGGGATTTAAGTTCTTTACGTGCTTCATCAGTTGTGCAGGCATTGCAAAATCAATACGGAGTTAACCCAAAACGTCTAACTGCAGGTGGTAGAGGTGAATATAATCCTATAGCAGAAAATACTTCGGAAACTGGTAAAGCTAAAAACCGTAGAACACAGATTATTATTACCCCTAAATTAGATGAATTTATGGAGCTGATTGATCAAGCGCCAGAAAGTAATTAAAATAGAAAGTCAGGTTTAAAACCTGACTTTTGTTTTTATTTTAACAGTTAAGCGTAAAATATTTTCGACATTCGTAAAATGAAAATTAAATGGAGAAAAATAATGACCGCTATTTTACTGTTTTTGGGATTGAGTATTGTTGCTCTTTTTGTTTTTTTACAACATCCGTTATTTGGAAGCAAACCAGAGGGCGAACGATTGATCCGAATGCAACAATCAAAAAATTATAAAAATGGGCAGTTTCATAATTTATCCAATACGCCGGCATTAGCTGAAGGAGTCACCTATTTTTCAGCGCTTAAAGAAATGTTGTTTCCTAAAACATTGTACACTAAGCCTACAGATAGCATCCCTTTTGTTAAAACAAATTTATCTACTTTAGATAAAAACACTGATTATTTGGTTTGGTTTGGACACTCGTCTTATTTTATGATGATCGATCAAACATCGTATCTTATAGATCCTGTGCTAACAAAAAACGCTTCGCCATTATATGGAACAAACGTAGCTTTTAAAGGAGCTGATACGTATCATTACGATGTGTTGCCGGCTATTGACGTTTTACTTTTAACGCACGATCATTACGACCATTTAGATTACACTACTTTTAAAAACCTAAAACATAAAGTATCTCGAATAATTTGCCCATTAGGTGTCGGCGCACATTTAGAGTATTGGGGATATCCTAAAGAACGTATTACTGAATTAGATTGGTACGAAAATGTTAGTTTAACTGCCGAGACGAAAATTACCGCTACACCAGCACGTCATTTCTCAGGTCGTGGATTTAAAAGAAACAATACGTTATGGGCTTCTTACGTTTTAGAAACAGCTGCCCTTAAATTATATATTGGCGGAGATAGTGGCTACGATAGTCATTTTAAAACCATTGGCAATCAATTCGGCCCTTTTGATTTAGCCTTTCTAGAAAACGGTCAGTACGATTATAAATGGAAATACATTCATATGTTACCTGACGAAGTGGTAAAAGCCAGTAACGACCTACAAGCAAAAAGATTTTTCCCCGTGCATAATGCCAAGTTTAAATTAGCTAACCACGCATGGAAAGAGCCTTTAGAAAAAGTAAACGCCTATAGTTTACAACAAAACAACTCTAAAATGATTCATCCCAAAATAGGTGAAGTTGTTTATTTAAACCAACCTGAACAAACGTTTGAAAAATGGTGGGAAAAGGTGAACTGATAT
>JAHAYQ010000264.1 GCA_018384465.1 Myroides sp.
CTGTCTTTAGATAACTGAATTTTTTTTGTTTTAATCGTGTGATGTAAATGTTGGATCAATTCTGAAGTGGTTGATTCTTTTGCCGGAATTTCAAAAACTTCTTCAATATACTCTCTGATTACATCGGTCATTTCAGAATAATATGATTTAACGTCACCGTTTACAACCATTCTTTTTGCGTCTAACAATTGTAATTTCTTAGTAACCTTTTCTAAAGGTGTTTTGTATAAATCTTCCTCTGTTAAATTTTTATTTTGAATGCGCTTTATGATAAAGTAAGTAGCCACACCCGCCAACAAGCAAGCGAATATTGCTACAAGGTATTTCCACATTTTATCGGTATCGGTTGCACCACCTATCTGCGTTTTAATGTCGTACATAGGTTGTTTAAGGGTGTCAACTTCTACATCGTTTACTTTTATGTTGAATAAATCGGTTTGATGATTTTTCTCATCAATATAAACCGATAGCCGTGGCAAGGTATATTCGCCCGCATCAAATTGGGTTAATAGGTAATTTTGAGTAAGCTCTATTTGATCAGCTTTTTTAACCGTATCTATCGGTGCTTGTTCTAATACTTCAAAAGGGCCTAATGCTTTATCGGTAGGAAAAACAACTTTACTACCTTCAGTAGCGGTTGCCTTTATGGTAAAATTAAATGCCGACCCTATTTTTATTTCGGTAGAATCTACGTTAGATGTTACCTGAGCAATTGTTGCCCAAGCCATAAAAGTAAACAATAACGTAACTACTATTTTGTTCATAATTATCGAGCTTTAAAGTAAGCTAACAGTTTTTTAACGTAATTATCATCGGTGCTGGTCTTTATGACACCTGCTCCGCTTTTGGTAAATGTTTTAGTAAAATATTCGTCTAATTCTTGATAATGATTACTATATGCCTTGCGAACATCTGCATTGGTGGTGTTTACATAGTGCGCTTCACCACTTTCGGCATCTTGCATTAAAACGTATCCAATATTTGTTAAATCTTGTTCGCGTTTATCAAAAACCTTTATACCTGTAACATCGTGGCGTTTAGCTGCAATGCGCAAAATACGGTCGTAATCTTTCGTCATGAAATCAGATAAAACAAAAACAATTGCTTTCTTTTTCATTACTTTAGAAAGATACTCGAACGCCTGACCAATATTGGTTTTATTGCTTTTGGGCTGAAACTGAATTAATTCGCGAATGATTCGCAAAATATGTGATTTTCCTTTTTTTGGGGGAATAAACAATTCTATTTGATCCGAAAAAAGAATCAGCCCAATTTTATCGTTATTTGTTGTTGCCGAAAAAGCCAAAGTAGCGGCAATTTCGGTTACAATATCCCGTTTAAAATCGTTGCTTGATCCAAAATCTTGCGAACCGCTGATATCAACCATTAACATCAGAGTTAATTCGCGTTCTTCTTCAAAAACCTTAACGAAAGGCTCGTTGTAACGCGCGGTCACGTTCCAATCAATCGCACGGATATCATCTCCGTATTGGTATTGGCGCACTTCGGCAAACGACATCCCTTTTCCTTTAAAGGAAGTATGGTACTCGCCCGAAAAAATATGATCGCTTAACCTACGGGTTTTTATTTCGATTTTTCGAACCTTTTGTAAAATATCTTTTGTTTCCATCTTGTTAGTCTTAATGTCAAATGTCTTAAAGTCAAACGTCCGAGCCGTTATAACATTGGTCGTTACGACTTTTGGACTTATGTATTAAGGCACCTCAATTTCGTTAACAATTTTGTTGATGATATCTACGCTGCTAACGTTATCGGCTTCGGCTTCGTAAGTAATCCCAATTCTATGACGCAATACATCTAATACAACTGCACGTACATCTTCAGGTATTACATATCCACGACGACGGATAAACGCATAACATTTTGCCGCATTTGCCAAGTTGATAGATCCACGTGGCGAGGCACCGTAGCTTATGTAAGGTTTTAAATTTTCTAACTTGAATTGTTCCGGATAACGAGTTGCAAAGATGATATCTAAAATATACTTTTCGATTTTTTCATCCATGTACACTTCTTTTACTGTTTGTTGTGCACGCAGAATCTGTTCAATAGAAACTACAGGATTAATTGTAGGTGTAGTTCCTCCCAAATTTTGACGGATTACCAATCGTTCTTCTTCTAATTTAGGGTAATCAATTACAGTTTTAAGCATAAAACGGTCCATCTGAGCTTCGGGTAAAGGATACGTTCCTTCTTGCTCTACTGGGTTTTGCGTAGCCATTACCAAAAAAGGCTTTTCTAACTTGTGTGTGGTGTCGCCAATAGTTACCTGCTTTTCTTGCATGGCTTCTAATAATGCCGACTGAACCTTTGCCGGTGCACGGTTAATCTCATCAGCTAAAATAAAGTTAGCAAAAACGGGACCTTTCTTTATACTAAAATCGTTTTCTTTAACGTTGTAAATCATAGTACCTACCACATCGGCAGGTAATAAATCAGGCGTAAACTGAATACGGCTAAACGATCCGTGAACAGCTTTTGATAAAGTGTTAATGGCTAACGTTTTAGCCAAACCAGGAACACCCTCTAATAAAATATGCCCTTGCCCTAATAAGCCAATCAGCAAGCGATCAATCATATGCTTCTGACCCACAATTGCTTTGTTCATTTCGGCAATTAGTAAATCAATAAAGGCACTTTCACGCTCTATTTTATCGTTGATAGAACGGATATCGGTTGTGGTTGTGGTTGCTTCCATTATTAGTTTCTTAATTTTAAATACAAATTGATTAAATTTTATTTGGTTAACTTGTTAACAAATGGTTAAAGTACGACTTAGGTATCGCGATTTAAGTATGAATTATCATTTTCTTTTTATAATTTTAAGATAAAACTCGTATTGTGATAAATAAACGGCTATTGATAAAAAATTTATTGGCGCACCATACCGAAAATAGCTTTTACGACAAAAAGCAACAGCTAAACTTACACACTTTAGAAGGAAAAGGCAAGTTTTTAAAACACGTTTGTTCTCTTTCTAATTCTAATCCTCATAATCAGTCGTTTATATTAGTAGGTGTAGAAGATGAAAAAAACACAGTAGTAGGTACCGATTTTTATGACGATAGCCATATACAAAACCTGATTAATGCGTATTTAAACAATCCGCCACAAATACAATATGAAAATGTAGTGTTTCCTCATTTAAAAGACGGAAAAGTCGTTGGCTTAGTAACTATTTATCCTAAAATTGGAAAGTGTTATTTTAAAAAACGAATTTATACGATTGATGTGCATGCAGCTTTTTCGCGTGTTGGCAGTATCTCATATCCCAAATATATTTCGCCCAAAATCAACAATAAAGATGTGGTAGAAAGCATTCTAAAAGCATCGGTTACTAATTTAAAATACACCATTGATAGCGTATTGGATTTCATGACCAACAAACACCCTGACATGAAACCAAAATATCAAATTTTCAAAGAATATTTTACAGTTTGTTGGGCAGGTGTAGAAAAGGTCAAAAAAAATGCTACCTATTTATCTCGGGTAGATATTGAACTGATCAATGAGCAGGTGAAAATTTTTTATTCGGCATTAGATGAGGTGTCGATAAGTTATACCGAAAGCGAGTTTGTGATTACTGAATATGTGAAAATAGGTTTTAGAAAAAACAATCGATACCTCCCTTTTGGTGTGCAGAAAATAATTTTTAACGACTCTATGACCTATCGCATTACTTCTGAAATTATTTTTAAAACACCCGAAATAGACAAAAGACACCTTCACCATTTGTACAATTATTATGTAGCGGTTTTAAACAAATTAAAAAGCAGTAAACGCTTAACTACAACCGAAGAAAACGATTTAGAAAACCTTTGCTATTCACTAATGTTGTGCTATCTTCACGGCTTTAATCATGCTAAAGACGTTTTAATCGCACATAAAGAAGTTTTTAAAAACGGAAAGTATCCTTTCTTGTACACTGCTTTTAAAGAGGTGATGCGCCTTTTGAGAAAATTAAAATATGAAACACAAAATGAGTAAAACCTTTGTTATTGGCGATATACACGGTGGCTTGAAAGCTTTAAAACAGGTTTTAGATAGAGCAAATGTAAGTTCTAACGATAAATTAATTTTTTTAGGTGATTATGTAGATGGATGGAGTGACACACCGGCGGTTTTAGATTTTTTAATCGATCTTTCAACCAAATACACCTGTGTTTTTATGCAAGGCAATCATGAAGAAATGCTTTTAAAATGGTTGAAAAAAGAAGACGATGATGAACTTTGGCGATTTCACGGTGGTGAAGTTACTGTAGAAGCCTATCAAAACATTGCGTTATGTGTCATTGAAAAACACATTACTTTTCTTGAAAAACTCAATGAATATCATATCGATTCGGAAAACCGCTTATTTGTTCATGCAGGATTTTCACATTTAAAAGGTGTTGCTTTTGAATATTTTAGGGGGATGTTTTGGTGGGATCGCACACTGTGGGAAACTGCTATGGCAGTAGACGGTACGCTAAGTCCAAACAGTATTAGATACCCACAGCGCTTAAAATTGTACAAAGAAATTTATGTGGG
>JAHAYQ010000287.1 GCA_018384465.1 Myroides sp.
TACCCGATGGTACTTTATCAGCTGACGCTATTGCGCACTATTGTGAAAGCTACGAACAACGAATTGCAGATTTAGGCGGGTTAGATGTTCAGTTGTTGGGATTAGGGCGTACAGGGCATATTGGTTTTAACGAGCCAGGCTCAGATTGGGATTCTACAACGCGTTTGGTAACTCTACACGATGTTACCCGTGAAGACGGAGCTGCAGATTTTGGTTCGAAAGAAAACGTACCAACTCAAGCCATTACTATGGGAATGCAAACTATTTGCCAAGCAAAAAAGATCATCTTAATGGCTTGGGGCGAGCATAAGGCGTCGATCATTCAAAGAGCTATAGAAGGAACGGTAACAGCTGATGTACCAGCATCTTACTTACAGCAATTTAAAAATGTGGAATATATCATTGATAACGAGGCGGCTGCTTTGCTTAGGAAATAGTTGATTTTAGTGTTGCCAGTAACGAAGAGTATCGCTTTGGGATTGTTTCTTTTTTTGGACGTAATCAATAGTTAAAGCGATGTAATTCAATTATACTGCGTTCCACTTCTAAAATTTTATTAATCATAGATTACATAAGTTTTGCAAGACAAAAATGTAATCTTTGGTAAAATGACTGCTAATGGAATGCTTTGTATTACAAACATATCGATCATCATTTAAGACAATTTGGTATTTAATAGTATTACAATATGAAACGATTAAAATTTACAACCACCATTAATGCATCGGCACAAAAAGTGTACGATAATATGTTAGGATTAACGAATAAAGAAACCTATAATCAATGGGTTGCCGTATTTAATCCTACATCAACCTTTGAAGGAAGTTGGGAAAAAGGAAGTAAAATTTACTTTGTGGGCTGTGATGAAAACGGAAATAAAGCAGGAATGGTTTCTGAAATAGTAGAACATATTCCGGTAGAATTTGTTTCGGTTCGCCACTACGGGTTTCTTCAAGATGGAAAGGAAATTACAACGGGAGAATTGGTTGAGAAATGGAGTGGCGGATTTGAAAATTATACCTTTTCTGAAATAAACGGAATTACAACCGTTACCGTAGATTTAGATACCATTGATGAATACTTGGACTATTTTAATGAAAGCTATCCAAAAGCGTTAGTTGCATTAAAAAATTCAGTAGAAAATCTTTAAGGTATTTCAATAAAATATCGATCATCAAAAATGAATTTCGTTACCTTTGTGCAACAAAATTTTCAACAATGAAAAAACTACAAATGGTTGACTTAAAAAGTCAATACGAATATATAAAAGACGAAATAAATGCAGGTATTCAAGAAGTTTTAGATACCACAACTTACATTAACGGACCTAAAGTGCATGAATTTCAAAAGAATTTAGAAAACTATTTAGGTGTTAAACACGTAATTCCTTGTGCCAACGGAACCGATGCGTTGCAAATTGCTATGATGGGCTTGGGGTTGAAACCAGGTGATGAGGTAATTACTGCCGATTTTACGTTTGCTGCAACTGTTGAAGTAGTTGCTTTATTAGGATTAACTCCGGTTTTAGTTGATGTGGAAGAAGATACCATGAATATTTCTATTGATGCCATTAAAAAAGCCATTACTCCCAAAACAAAAGCTATTGTTCCGGTACATTTATTTGGTCGTGCCGCTAATATGGATGCTATTATGGATTTGGCTAAAGAACATAATTTATTTGTGATTGAAGATAATGCGCAAGCGATTGGAGCCAATTATACGTGGAAAAATGGATCAAAGCAAAAAGTAGGAACCATTGGCCATGTGGGAGCGACTTCGTTTTTTCCTTCTAAAAATTTAGGATGTTACGGCGATGGTGGAGCTATCTTCACAAACGATGATGCCTTGGCACATACTTTAAGAGGAATTGTAAACCACGGAATGTACGAGCGTTACCATCATGATGTAGTAGGCGTAAATTCGCGTTTAGACAGTATTCAGGCAGTGGTTTTAAATGCAAAGTTACCAAAATTAGATGCCTACGGACAAGCACGCAGAAAAGCGGCAAAGGCTTATAACGATGCTTTTTCTGTGAATGAATACATTATTACACCTGAATTTGATTTTGAAGGAGACGATCATGTTTTTCATCAATATGTTATGCGAATTACCAATGGCAAACGCGATGCGTTATTAGCGCATTTGCAAGAAAAAGGAATACCGTGCGCTATTTATTACCCAATTCCGTTACACGTTCAAAAAGCGTATGCCGATACTCGTTACAACAATGCCGATTTTCCAATAACCAATAAATTATGTGCCGAAGTAATTGCCTTGCCTATGCACACCGAATTAGAAAAAGATCAGATTGATTTTATTACAACCACTATTTTAAATTTTGTTTAAGAATTTTTGCAGGTTGTATTATTTTTCTTAAATTGGAAAAAAATTTATTGTATTTATGGGAAAATTTGAAGTATCTAAAAGAAAAAACGAAGAGTTTCAATTTAATTTAAAAGCAACTAACGGGCAAATTATTTTATCAAGCGAAGGATATACCACCAAAGCTGCGTGCATGAACGGTATTGAATCGGTTAAGAAAAATAGCCAAGACGAAAGTAAATTTGATGTTTTAGAATCTAAAAACGGCAAACACTATTTTAATTTAAAAGCTACCAACGGACAAATCATCGGCTCAAGTCAGATGTATGAATCATTGGCAGGCTGTCAAAACGGAGTGCAATCTGTAATGAAAAACGCGCCTGAGGCAGAAATAGTAGAAGAATTATAGAAACGAATTCTTAATATTTAAAGCTCAAATAAGATTATTTATCAGAGTTTTTTTATTTAACAAGCAATTTTTTTTGATTATTTGTATTGATTTTCTTATATTTAAGAAATTTAAAATTAATTGTTCATGGGGATTGTTAAAGTTATTGAAGTGATTGCTCACTCAAAGGTTAGTTTTGACGATGCAGTACAACAAGCTGTTGCAGAAGCATCAAAATCGGTACGCAATATCGATTCAGTTTATGTGAAAGATATGAAATGTCACGTAAAAGACGGAAAGATTGATACGTACGGAGTGATTTGTAAAGTATCGTTTAGAGTAGAATAGCAAATTAAGAAGTCCCGTTCAGATAGTAGAACGGGACTTTTCTATTTCTTTATAATAAAATCTCCCTCTTTATTTTCACCTAAATGAAAATGAAACACCTCTCCAAAACCCACAGGAATTTTAAACGCATTTCGTAACGGAATATCTAATAAATACGTCCAAGTACTACGAATGATACCTCCGTGGGTTACAATCAAAACTTTTTTGTAATCTTTAGCTCTTAATTCCTCTAAAAACGAAGTACATCGATGGTATAATCCTTCAAAATTTTCTCCGTTTGGTGTAGAAACCGA
>JAHAYQ010000296.1 GCA_018384465.1 Myroides sp.
AACTTTCCTGCAAAATTTGTAACTTCCCAACCTGAGTTCGATTATAAAATTGAAATTCATATTTCAATAAATGAGTAAGATACGAGCTTTTTTTTAGGAAGAAATAGCGGGCTATTTCGAGTAAAAAAGGAGAAGTAGGTTGCCATTTATTGGAAAGTTTATAAAACAGTTTTTTTTATTACTTATAACTCTAAATAATTAATGGTATGAATCCAAGAGAAGAATCGAACTCAGGTTACCAATAAAAATCAGACACACATGAATGTTCCTATACAAATTATCGATTTAAACTTTTTAGACACCAAACAATCCATCGGATCTTTTTTAATACCCACAGCAAAAGGACCAGTTTTAATTGAATCGGGACCCGAAACCACTTTCTCAGTTTTAAAAGCCGGAATCGAAAAAGCAGGTTACAAAATAGAAGATATTCATGCAGTTTTGCTAACACATATCCATTTTGATCACGCCGGAGCGGCTTGGAAATTCGCAAAAAACGGAACCAAAATTTATGTCCACCAAGTGGGATTACCACATTTGGCAAATCCAGAAAAGTTATGGAACTCGGCAGCACAAATTTACGGCGACGATATGAATAGATTATGGGGAAAAATGGAACCTATACCCGAAGATTTGTTAATCGCTGCCAACGATGGCGATGTAATAAACTTTGGCAATGTACAATTTAAAGTTATTTATACACCAGGGCATGCGGTGCATCACAACGCCTATCAATTAAACGATGTCATATTTACGGGCGATGTTGCAGGCTGTAAAATAGCAAATGGTCCTGTAGTGCCACCTTGCCCACCGCCAGATATTGATTTGGGACTTTGGAAAAAATCCATTCAAAAATTAAAAGATGCCAATCCTTCGGCGTTGTATCTAACGCATTTTGCCCGACAAGAACATCCGGTGCAATTATTAGAAGAGTTGGAAATAGAATTAGACAATTGGGCGAATTTCATCAAACCATTTTTCGATGCAGGTACCCCAGCCCACGAAATTGTACCTCAATTTATGCAATTTACTTCCCAAGCTTTCAAAGCAAAAGGCTTAACCGATACTGAAATTCAAATTTACGAATACGCCAACCCAAGCTGGATGTCGGTCAACGGCTTACTGCGCTATTGGAAACTAAAACAACAAGGTCGATTATAATTTTCTTTTGAAGCTATTCCGGCTTTCCGCTATATCTTTATTGTTGCCCGAACGGAGTCAAGGCAACAATAAAGGATGCCGCTGCAATCCGGGCTAAAAATAATACAAAAACCTGCAAGGTCGTTCTCCTTGTGGGTTTTGTTGTTTCTGTTTGAAAATAAGGTATTTGTGTTTTTAAAAATGCCGCTTTACATCTGTGCATCTGCGGCAAAATCAAAAAAATTAAAAAAAATCTATTTCTTTACAACCTTTTATCCTTTTTTTACGTCTATATAATAAAAGAACTAAAATTGAGTGTTTCTGTTGTTTCAATATCTGAAGTCAGCTTAATACAACAAGTCATCCGTAAAGATCGGTTGGCACAAAAGCAATTGTTCGATCAATTTGCTTCAAAAATGTTAAGCACTTGTAGACAATATATGAAAGACCTTCACGAAGCGGAAGATGTTATGTTGTGCGCCTTTATGAAGGTGTACCAAAACATTGAACACTATCGTAATGAAGGCAGTTTTGAAGGATGGATCCGTCGCATTATGATTCGCGAATGTATTTCACATTTGCGCGCCAAAAAAGAAATGGTGTTTATAGAAGATGCCCATCAATCACTTTTACAACAAGAAACGGTAGAAATAAATCATGCCGATGATTATCAAAAATGGATCGATGGATTACCCAAAGGCTGCCGGTATGTATTTGTGTTAAGTGTCATTGAAGGATACAAACATCAGGAAATTGCCGAAATGTTGCAAATTTCTGTAGGTACCTCAAAATCGCAATTAGCTTACGCGAAAAAATTATTAAAAGAACAAATTGAAAGATGATGGAGAAGTTTGAAAAAGATTTAAAAAAACATTTTCAGCAGCGCGAGTTACCTCCGTCTGCCGATGCCTGGCAACGTATGGAGCAGTTGCTAGAAAAGGAAACAAAGCAAAAACCCCAAGGGCTTTTTTATTGGACAACCATAGCCGCATCAATGCTTTTATTGGTGGGAGGGTGGTGGTTTTTTCAATCTACTAATCCCAGTATGCCCGAAATCAATCCTGCAGAAAGTTTTGTAGTAGATACTAAAAACGAAGTGGCTCCCTTGGTGAAAAAAGATAGCCTCAGTACAAAATCTAAACAAAATAACGAACAGATGGTCGCTCATCAGACACCCAAAAAGAAGACCGTAGTTGATAAGGTTCCTGCCGAAATCATTGAAAAGAATGAAAATCCATCGAATGAATATGAAATAGGCGAGTGGGTGAAAAATGAGCATATTGTTCAAAAATCAGATAAAGAAATAGAAGAAAAGTTTTTGGTGCATCAATCGAAAGTAGAAATCAAAGTAAATCGCGAACGTTTACTTCGCAGTGCAGAAATAGAACGACAAATAGAGAACGTAACTACAGACGGACAAAATTTCTGGAAAAAAGTAGGAGAAAAACACAATTTGGTACAACATTAAAACATAAACCCACATGAAAAAAATAGTTCTATCAATGGCTATCGTATGTACTTTTACAAATAGCCAAGCGCAAGAGTTCTTTAGCGATAAACGTCCGGTGCAAACCGAAGCCGAATTTACAAGAAAAGTAAATGATATTTCGTATGATATCGATGTCATTATCAAAACAAATAAAGATCAACTTAAAGAAGAACTCAATAAAATTGAAAAG
>JAHAYQ010000302.1 GCA_018384465.1 Myroides sp.
GCATTAATCGTTGTAGATGGTATTCCTATTAATTCAGGTATGTCGACATCTGGAACCGGAAACGGTTATTTGGCAGCTGATTCTCCTGTTGATTTTGGTAACGGTATGTCAGATATCAACCCAGAAGATATTGAGTCGGTAACGGTTTTAAAAGGTGCGGGGGCTACAGCTCTTTACGGATCAAGAGCAGCGAATGGTGCTATTATGATTACAACAAAATCGGGTAATAGAAGTCAGGGGTTAGGTATTACCTTTAATTCTAACTTAAGTGTTGATGTAATTCAACGCTGGCCCGATTGGCAAACTCAATACGGATCGGGTACGGGAAAAGTTTTTAACAATGCTGGTGAATTGTATTACTCGTATCAAGCAAGTGAAGATGGTCCTGCTACGCAAAGTAATCTAGGGTTTGGTCCCCGATTTAACGGACAAAATTATTTTCAGTATGATCCAGCGACAGGTACTATGGGAACCGAACGTACCTTATGGCAAAATTACGACAATGCACGCAAAGGTTTTTGGCGCACGGGTCTTACCTTAACAAACAGTTTATCATTTGCAGCTGGTAACGATAAAGGATCCATGAGAGCATCGGTAACCTACCTTGATAACCAATGGATTATGCCCAACACTGGTTTTGAACGCGTTGCCATTTCTACGAAAGGTGATTACGAAATTGCAAAAGGTATTCGTTTAAATTCTACTTTAAACTTCTATAACCGCAGCAGCGACAATTTGCCATCTACCGGTTATAACAACCATACCATTTCATATTTCATGATATTGACGAATGCCAATAACAATATTGATTGGTATCGAAAAATGTGGTTAGACGAGGGAAAAACCAGATTAAACAGTCCGTTTAGTACTTATTTAGACAATCCATTTGCTTTGGTACACGAGGTAATCAACAGTACAAACAGCAATACTTTTACAGGAAACATTAGCTTAGATATCGATTTTACCAAAAATTTAAAGTTAATGATGCGCTCTGGAATCAATTCACAAAACGAATTTCGTCAATTAAAACGACCATACGATTTAGTGAAGTTTGCCACTGGTTATTATGAAAGACAAATGATTAATTCACAAGAAATTAACACAGATTTCTTATTGACATACAAAGGCAACGACACAGGCGATTTTAATTACAGTTTATCTGCCGGAGGTAACATCATGAGCAATAAGTATCGCCGTATGGATGCCTCAGCTAACGGTCTTTCTGTACCCGATGTTTACAATTTGGCTAACGCCAGCGGAAGTGTACACGTAGAATCTTTAGATGCTCAGAAAAAAATTAACAGTCTTTATGCTTTAGGTTCTTTTTCCTATAGAAATTTAGTGTTCTTAGATCTTACAGCACGTAACGACTGGTCATCAACCTTAGCTATGGGTAACAACTCATATTTTTATCCATCAGCTAACTTAAGTTTTATTATGAGTGATGCTTTTGCATTTCCATTATGGATAGATTTTGCCAAGCTTCGCGCATCGGTTGCAGGCATTGGTAACGATACACAACCTTATGTAATAGACACTTATTATAATGTAAATGCATTTCCTGGATCCGCCACTGTTGATACGGCTTTATCTAATTATAATTTGAAACCAGAAAAAACTATGGCTACAGAATTTGGAATCGATGCTCGTTTATTTGGTGATCGTTTCGGTTTTGATTTGGCTTATTACAATACCATTTCAGATAACCAAATTTTAAATGTTCCTTTAGATTATGCTACGGGTTATGCCAGTCAGTACATTAATGCTGGTAAGGTTCAAAACCGCGGATTAGAAGCTATGGTGTATTTTTCACCTGTAAAAACACCTAATTTTCAATGGCGCACTACTTTCACTTATGCCAAGAATAAAAACGAAATTCTTGAATTAGCAGCAGATATTGAAGGTGGAGAAGAACAAGTTTTAGCCACATCAGGTACTGTATCGATCATTGGAAAAGTGGGTGGATCAACAGGTGATATGTACGGTTTTGGTTTTGTTCGCAACGAAGAAGGGAAAATTATTTATGATGCCACTACCGGATTGCCGGTTCGTCCAAGTACTGAAACGTATCAAGGAAACGCCTATGCTGATTGGAAAGGTGGTTGGACAAATAATTTTAGTTATAAGGGATGGAATCTTGGTGTTACTTTAGATGGATCTTTCGGTGGAAAACTATATTCACAATCGTATCACAAGATGATGGAGCACGGACATTTGAACGAATCTTTAATGGGACGTGAAGAAGGTTTTATTATTGGTGATGGTGTCATTCAAAATGCTGATGGCAGTTATTCTCCAAATACTAAAAAAGTAGCCGTACCCGATTATTATTCCGAGTATTACCGTCGTGCCAACGTAGAGGCTAATACGTTCGACGCTACTTGGGTAAAACTCCGTGAAATTAGTGTTTCGTACAGTTTTCCAAAATCGTTTTTAGATCGTCATAAATTAAAAGGACTTACACTAAGTGCTTTTGGTAGAAATCTTTATACATGGAGCGATTTCCCTATCTACGATCCAGAAACAGCTGCATTAAACGGAGCGAATATGGTGCCAGGTGTAGAAATGGGTCAATTGCCATCGCCTGCAACCTATGGTTTCAACTTAAAAGTAAGTTTATAAACAGTAAGAAAAAATGAAAAATATTAAATACAGCATCATCGCACTTATAGCTGCAAGTACATTAAATAGTTGTACGGCAGATTTTGAAGAGATCAATACCGATCCTAACCGTTTAGAAACTATTAGTCCGGCATCTCTTTTAAATCCAATTTTATACGGGTTAACAAATCACAATTCTTATTCGGCTTGGCACAACCGTACTGCGCATCTTATGCAAGGTATTGTTCCTTATCCATCAAACGATGCTTTAGGTTATCACCGTTATTGGGTAACCGATGCTATAGGTCAAACCATGTGGAATAACCATTATCGTTGGTTAAAAAATATTGTAGAAATGGAACAAGCCGCCATTGCCGCAAACGATGTAAATTATCAAGCCATTGCGCTTACTTTAAAAGCTTGGAGTTTTGCAAACTTAACTGATGTATTTGGAGATATACCCTTTGAGGAGGCACTACAAGGTGATCAAGGAATAACTAAACCTAAATTTCAAAGTCAACAAGTAATTTACGAAGCGGTATTGGGATATTTAGAAGAAGCCAATGCTTTATACGACACATCGAAACCATTAATTTATGCGCCCGACCTTCTTTACGGAGATCGTGGACCACAAGCAGTAGCCAATTGGCAAAAGTTAACTAACTCGTTACATTTACGTATGTTATTGAGATTAAGCGACGTGCAACCTAGTGAATCTATTGCTAAAATTAATACTATGTTGAACGATGGCGGCACCTACCCTATTTTTACATCATCTGCAGACGATGCCATACTTATCAACACAGGCGTATCGCCTAACACCACACCATGGCCGCGTATTCAAGATTATGCTTCTAATAAAAGGTTATCTACCTTTTTTGTAGACACTTTATTGGCTTGGAACGATCCACGATTACCTTTTTGGGCAACTCAGGCGACCAATTTAGACAAGGAACCTATTGGCTATAAAGGCATCGATTCTGGATATTCGTTTGAAAGTTATATAGATTACACACCATCGTCACCGAATAACAATACAGCATTAGCACCTATGAAAAACATTGTAATGACGTATTCGGAAGTTGCTTTTATACAATCAGAATTAGCTTTTAAAGGTCTGATAAGTGGAGATGCCGAAAGTTTATATAAACAAGGTGTTGAAGCAGCAATGGCTATTTGGAACATTGATTTACCATCTGATTATTTTGAAAATGAAGATGTGGTATTTAACAACTCGTTAGAACAAATTATGCTTCAAAAGTACTTTGCTTTGTATTTTACAGATAATCAACAGTGGTTAGAATACCGCAGAACGGGCTATCCACTACTACCTAAACATCCTGATTTATTTAATAACGGTGATATGCCAGTACGTTATCCTTATCCGCAAGATGTAAAACGTCAGAACACTGAAAATTATCAAGACGCTGTAAACAATATGGGCGGAGATGACATTAATACTCGAGTATGGTGGGATGTTAATTAGTCTCTATATTAGTAAAGATACAGTTTTTAAATGATAAAAAAAATTAACAGTAGTGACTAAAAGTTGCTACTGTTTTTATTTTATAAGAATTTGAAGCGAAGCGATTTTTTATATTACTCTTACTTTTATAAAGTTTTTTTTGTAACTTTAGAATAAAAAATCATGCAAAGAAAGAAAATTTTATTAACAGCCGGAGCTATAGGTGTGGGGTCTTTAGCCTACTTAGCGCTACAAAGAAAGAAAGATACAGACGACATTAAGGTAGTAACTCCTTTTGACCTTAACAGGTATTTAGGTCGTTGGTACGAGATTGCTCGTTTAGATTTTGTTCACGAAAAAAATTTAAGTCACACAACGGCGCATTATAGTTTAAACAAAAACAACACTATTAAAGTTGTTAATCAAGGGTGGCATACTGAAAAAGAAGAATGGCAAATTGCCGAAGGCAAAGCAAAACCACGTATGAAAAATACTGGAGCGTTAAAGGTATCTTTTTGGGGACCTTTCTATGACGAATACAATGTGGTAGAAATTGCCGGAGATTATCAGTATGCGTTAGTTTTTGGAAGAAATACTGATTATATGTGGATTCTTTCACGAGAAAAAACCATACCCGATATCATTAAACAATATTTTTTATTGAAAGCAGAAAGCTTTGGCTATCAAACCGATAAATTGGTGTGGCCAGCACACGATTAATTATTTTAGTTTGTTGCACGCACCTAATTAAGCACTACTATTTATAACGCTTTTCATTTGGAAAGCGTTATTTTTTAGAATAATATAAATCTTTTCTGCCTATAATTATCAACTCTTATCATCACTTATTAATTGAGTTCACTTCAATAAAAAAATACCCACGAAAAATCGTGGGTGTAAGATAAGTAGTGTTTAAATTGTCCATCGAAATGGAATTTATTGTTGAAATTACGCTTTTTTATCAGCTAAATAATTATTAGTTATTCTTTCTAATCATTTATTGTTTAAGCCTGTTACATAAAAAACTTCAGGTATATATAGTTTTTTTTTTAATTGAATGTAAAGTTAGTTTATTGTTTTGGAACAAAAGCGAACTTTTATGTGAATGCCCCTTTTTATTGTGTGAATGGCCTTTTTTTTGAAATCAGATGACTGATACCACAAAAATCCCTCTTTTAAGGAGGGATAATGAGATGTAAAAGTATCTAAACAAAACTAGATTTATAATTTTGGTTATACAATTTTACTAAGGCTATTAACAATACATGTTTTTTTTATACATCTTCCATAGATTTTTTTTCAGCTTGTCGGTCTTTTACCGATTGATCTTCGGCTACGCCACTTTTCCAATACGAATAGGCATTTAATTCGTTGGTTTGCCATCCTAATTCTTTGCGCAAATACATTCGTATGGCTTTTACAGAGGAAAATTCAGAAGCTACCAAGCCAAACTTAGACACATCATTGGGAATTTCGATACTTTTCACTTGTTCAAAAAGTGTACTACTCTTGTCAGGTTCTGAGTTATGAATCCATTTAAAATCAATAGTTGCATTGGTTTTTAAATCTTGTTCATCTTCTTTTGTAGGTACTTCGATTAAGCAAACACCTTTTGCAGAAGCTGGTAATTTCTCTAAAACAGCACTAATAACAGGTAAAGCGGTGGCATCGCCTGCAAATAAAAACCATTCGGCAGTGGCAGGATAAAGCTCTTTAGGTTCGGTACGCATGGCTACTCCTAATTCGGCTCCAAGTTCTGCATTTATAGCCCAAGCTGAAGCCGGTCCGTTTTCTCCATGGTGTACAAAATCAATGATTAATTCACCTTTTTCTAAATCAATGCCTCTATGTGTATAAGTTCGCACGGATGGTGCTACTTCTTGTGGGGGATGAATCCAACTATGGGTGGCTTCGTCTAATTCAGGTAAATAAACTTTTGCTACCCCTTGTGGAGGAATAAAAATTTTATTGTTGTCTCCGATAGTTGTATTTTTAAAAACGCTAACATCGCCTGATAAGGTTATACGAATAAAATGAGGTGTGAGGTATTTTTTCGATTGTAATCGAAAAACTTCTCGAGCTGTATTTTTAATTTGTTTTGACATGGACTGAAATTTAGTTATCTATTACAAACTTTCTTCGATTTCGCTAATCATTCTTTTAATAGAATTTACACCGCCACCGGCTAAATACCAAATTTCTGAATCTAAATAAATAATTTTACCCTTTTTATAAGCATTGGTTTGTTGAATCAAACGGTTTTCTATGGCTTCTTTATTGGTAGCAGTGCCATCTACAACAACTGTACGGTCAATAATGTATAGGTAATCAGGATTAGCTTCTTGAATAAATTCGTTCGATATGGTTTGCCCGTGTCGAGCTGCCTCTAAGTTTTCAACTGCTTCAGGCATACCTAATACATCATGGATCATCCCAAATCGAGATCCTTTTCCATACGCACTAAATCTACCATTATTATGCAATACCACCAATGCTTTTTTATTGGTTTCTTGTATTTTTTCACGTACTGAGGTAATTTGTTCGTTGAGCTTGTTTAAAAAGATGTCGGTTTCTTCTTTTTTGTCAAACAAATCCCCAAAAATTGCTAAATTTTTACCTAATGAAGTCATATAATTAGTATAATCAATCTCGGTATAAAGCGTTGGAGCAATCTTAGATAGTTCAGCATAGGCGTCTTGCGTTCTTCCGGACATAAAAATTACATCTGGATCAACTTCATTAAGTTTTTCAAAATCGATCTCTTTAACGGTACCTATGTCGATTATCGAAGCATCATTTTTGTAAGCGGCTAAGTGTTTAGGCAAATTGGCTTTAGGCATGGCTACTACTTTAAGATCTAAATACTCTAAAGCTTCTAAAGATGCGTAATCTAATACTGCAATTCGTTGTGGATTTTTTGGTACTTCTACTGTTCCTAACGCATGGGTTATTGTTATAATTTCATTAGTTGTTGTAGCTTCTGTTTGCTCTTTGGCAGTATCGTTTTTGCAAGCTGTGACTAATAAAGCAGCTGCTCCTAAAATGATGGATGGAATGGTGTGTTTCATATTTATTTGTGGTTTAAATTATTTTAATGATGAGAAATAATCGCAGAAGAGTTGTTCTTTCTTTTCTATGATTTCAAAATCTATATCGAATATGTCTTTTAAAATGTGGGGTTGTATTATGTTTTTAGTCGAATCAAAATGAAGAACTTTACCCTCTTTCATTGCTACGATATAATCGCTGTAATTAGCGGCAAAATTAATCTCATGAATAACAATGATAATGGTTTTTCCTTTATCTCTGCAAAGATTACGCAACGTGCGCATAATCTGTACCGAATGTTTCATGTCTAAGTTATTCAACGGTTCGTCTAATAGAATATAGTCGGTATCCTGAGCTACTACCATTGCCATAAAAGCACGTTGTTTTTGACCGCCACTTAATTCATCCATAAAACGATGTTCTAAATCTTCCAATCCTAAATAAGCTATAGCTTCGTTAATTTTTAACTGATCTTCGTTAGTTAATCGACCTTGTGAATAGGGAAATCTGCCAAAACTTACCAATTCGCGAACGGTTAGTTTTAAATCTAAATGATTGCTTTGTTTTAAAATAGAAAGTTGCTGAGCCAAAGTTCTGTTTTTATAGTCTTCGATATTTTTATCGTTAAGGCTTACTGTTCCTTGAGTTTGTTTTAATAATCGAGATATAACTCCTAAAAGAGTACTTTTCCCGGCACCGTTTGCACCAATTAAGGACGTGATTTTTCCTTTAGGAAGTTCTAAATTTATCTGATCTAAAACAATCTTGTCTGTATAGCTCTTTGATAATTCTTTTACTGTAATCATACTTTCTTGGCTTTTAATAATAGGAACATAAAATAAATGCCCCCGATAAAATTGATAATGATGCTAATGGTAGTATTAAATGCAAATACACGTTCTACTAAAAACTGGCCGCCTACAACGGCTATACAGCTTACTAAGCAACAAGCAGGTATTAAAATGGCATGACGATACGTTTTAAAAAGTTCATACGTAAGGTTGGTAACCAAGATGCCTAAAAAGGTCATGGGGCCAACTAATGCCGTAGATACTGCTACTAATAGTGCAATGAGAAACAGATAATTGCGTACAGATTTATTATAGTTTAAACCTAAATTTATGGCATTTTCTCTGCCTAAAGCAATTAAGTCTAATCGACGAATTTTACGAAATCCTACTAAAAAACTCCCTGCCATCACTACCAAAGCATACCAAAACAAATCGCTGTTTATTTTATTGAATGAGGCAAACATCTGTCCTTCTATAATCAAGTACTCATTTGGATCGATCACTAATTGTAAAAACGAACTAATGGTACCAAAAAGAGTTCCCAATACCAATCCTATCAACAGTAAAAAATACATATTGCTCTTGCCTTTCTTAAAAATGAAAACAAAGAGTAAAAAGGCAAAAATCAACATCAATCCGATTGATAGAAAAAAATTGCCACTACTTGTGATCATCTGAAAGGTTTTATCGCCATATATAAACACAATAAGGGTTTGAAATAATAGATAAACTGCTTCGAACCCCATAATGGATGGAGTGAGAATTTTGTTGTTGGTAATAGTTTGAAAAACAACCGATGAATAAGCAATACAGCACGAAACAATAAGCATAGTTGCTACTTTGATACTGCGACGTTCTAACGCATATTCCCAATTGCCTGGCAACTGATAAAACAGAAACAAACTACTTAAAGCCAATACTAACAGACTTAGTACGCCTATTTTTATAATGTGTTTCATCGCTGTTTCTTGATTAATAAGATTAAAAATAACAACCCACCTATAATTCCTACAGTCATACCGATAGGAATTTCAAACGGGTGAATCACCAATCTGCCAATGATATCACAAATTACTAAAAAAACGGCTCCCATTAATGCAGTAATTGGTAGTGTTTTTTGTAGATTATCGCCATATAACAAACTTACTATATTGGGAATTACCAAGCCTAAAAACGGAATGCTGCCTACAGTGAGTACCACAACACTAACAGTGAGCGAAATACACGCCAGACCTATATTCATAACGGTGCGATAGTTTAAACCCAAGTTTTTAGCAAAGCTTTCGCCCATGCCAACAATGGTAAATTTATGCGCGTAAAGATAAGTTAACACCACTGCAGGTATACTTAAATAAACCAGTTCGTAATTGCCTTGTAATACCCCTGAAAAATCGCCCATGAGCCATGCGTTCACATTTTGAACAATATTGTTTTTATAAGCAAAAAAAGTAGTAATTGAATGTAAAATTCCTCCAAACATAAGTCCTACAATAGGAATAAAAATTACATTGCGGTACCTAATTCGGTCGGCTATTTTTAAAAAGATCAAACTGGCAAGAAAGGTAAAACCAAACGAAAATAATAATCGATACAGGTTATCTGCTTGAGGTACCGTTAACAAACCTACTAATATTCCTAATTTAGCGGCATCAAGCGTTCCGGCGGTGGTGGGCGATACAAACCGATTCTGAGTCATCTGCTGCATGATCAATCCACTAACGCTGATACCGATTCCTGCTAAGATTAAAGTGATAGTTCGTGGAATTCGACTGATTGTTAGAATAAGTTGTTCTTCGTCGTTCCATTGAGAGAAATCGAGTATCGATACCTCTTTAACACCTATAAAAAGCGATAAAACACTTAAGAATAATAAGAATAGTATGTAAAAAGCTAACCTCAATATTATTTATACTTAATCTAAATAGCAAAAGTAGTCCTTCTAAATAGGAGAAAAAAATATTAAAAGTGAAAGTTTTGTGAACAAAAGGTCTTTTAAACTCTTAATTGTGAACTATTTGTTAAAATAAAAGTGTTAGAATTATTGAGATATAATTAACAAATAGCAATCGTATGAAAAGAAAAAAAATCCCTAGTAAGGGATTTTGTGTAATTATTAATCTAAGCGCTCTTGTAAAGCTTTAAAATATTGAAAGGCTTTAAACAATCGGGTGCCGTACCAAGAAAACATTTCCCCATCAACAAATACAGTTTTAGCATGATGAGTGGCTCTGCCAACTTCAAAAGCATGTTCTTCTTTAAAAGGATAGGGCTCCGATGATAAAAATACCAATTCAGGATCACCTTGAATGCGTATTTTTCTGATTTCAACTTCGGGGTATCGTCCGTCGAAATTTTCATAAATATTGCTAAAATGGTTTATTTTCAATAACTCGTTAATAAAGGTTTCCCCACCTGCAGCCATATAAGGTTCTCTCCAAATTAGGTATGCCGAACTGTGCCAAGGCTTATCATTCATGTAAGACTTAAAATCTTCATAGGCAAATTTTATTTTATCCGTCCATTTTTGTGCATCTGTACGCTTATTGAACAGCAATCCAAAATCTTCTATTGTTTTTAAAGTATCTTCAACCGTTACTATATCAGTTACAAAAACCGGACAAATATCGCGCAAACTATCAACGATTTCTAACGTATTTTCTTCTTTGTTAGCAATGATAATATCGGGTTTTAAAGCTCTAATTTTTTCAACATGTACTTTTTTAGTTCCACCGACATGTATCTTTACTGATTTTAAATGATACGGATGTACGCAAAACTTAGTGATACCAATAAGTTGTTCTTCTAAACCTAACTCAAATAGCGTCTCGGTAAGTGAAGGTACTAACGAGATGATTCGTTGCGGAGTTTTACTAAATTGATGCGCAGTTCCTAAATGATCTGTAATTGTTAACATGCTGTTTAATTGTGTTCTAAAATAATCGACATGGCACTTTGTAATTTGAACGCTTCGCTTCGGGCTGCTTCGGCAAAATCTGTTTGGTTAGAAGCATAAATAATACCTCGTGACGAATTGATTAACAAACCTACTTGCTTATTCATTCCAAAACGGCATACCTCTTGTAAACTTCCTCCTTGTGCGCCTACTCCAGGTACTAAAAGAAACGAATCGGGTACTATGCGACGTATTTCTTGAAAATATTCTGCCTTAGTTGCTCCTACTACGTACATTAGTTGCTCGCTGTTTTTCCAGCTTTTTGAAGTCTCTAATACATTTTGATACAGAGGTTTTGCTTCGGTATCTTTGGTTTGAAAGTCAAAAGCACCTTGGTTGGATGTCAATGCTAATAAGATAGTGTGTTTGTTTGGAAAAGCCAAAAAAGGCTCTACCGAATCTTTTCCCATATAAGGTGCAACGGTAACTGAATCGAATTGTAGGTCGTCAAAAAATGCTTGAGCGTACATACTTGATGTATTACCAATATCACCTCGTTTGGCATCGGCTATTGTAAATATTTCAGGATATTTTTCGTTAAGATATTTAATCGTTTTTTCTAATGACTGCCAACCTTTGATTCCATATGCTTCGTAAAAAGCCGTGTTGGGTTTATATGATACACACAAATCATGAGTAGCATCGATAATAGCTTTGTTGAATTCAAAAATGGGATCTTCAGTTTCCAATAAATGTGCAGGAATTTTATTTAAATCCACATCTAATCCAATACATAGAAATGATTTCTTTTTCTTTATTTGCTCGTATAATTGTTTAGTAGTCATGGTAAGCCGTTTATTTTACAATAATGTTTGAATTTATCTTTAACAAAGCTTGCGTTAATTGTTCATTACTAAGTGGTGCAACGTAAATTTCGTCGTAACCATATTTTATTATTAAACCTTTGGCAGCTAGTGCTGGTTTTACACCGCTCCAAAGTGTTTTATTTTGTTCTATTTCTTTAATCTTTTCAATTTCTATCCTTCCTTTTAAAAAAGCTGATTTGTAATAAAAATATTGTGAATCTAAGTAGTAAACCGTAGAAAAATACGCCCAAATAAAAATTATAAACGGTAAAAATGCTGGAATTAAATAATACATTTGATCTACATCAATTTCGTCTAACGAATAAATGTAAATAGGAAACAATAAACTTATAAATATATAAATCCAAAATTTATCTTTTTTAGCTGTAAACTTTTGTTTCATTTACTTAACATATAAAATTCACCTTGTTTACTTTTTAGCCCCGATTGAGCGTTTAGCTTTTGTGAAACAAAACTAGTAGCGAAAGCGGGACAATGTTAAAAATATTCTTAATGATTACGCTTCATAAAATAGAAAAAAAGCCTCTAAAAAAGAGGCTTTACAAATATAGGAATTAAAATACTTCCGATTCTTTTAATTTTTCGGTATTAGCTACTAGCTGTAATTCGTCAATGAATTTTTGAATTTTTCCACTCATTACGCCGTCCATATCAAATATATCCATACCAATACGGTGGTCGGTTACGCGACCTTGCGGATAGTTGTACGTACGAATTTTAGCAGAACGGTCGCCCGATGATACTTGAGAATTACGTTTCTTAGCGTCTTCTTCTTGTTTTTTAGCCAATTCCATTTCATATAAACGCGAACGTAAAACGGTTAAGGCTTTGTCTTTGTTTTTATGCTGCGATTTTTCGTCTTGACATTGCGCTACCAAACCTGTTGGAACGTGTGTCATACGAACGGCTGATTTAGTAGTATTTACCGACTGACCACCCGGACCAGAGGAACAGAAAAAGTCGATACGAACATCGTTCATATCAATTTGTACGTCGAACTCTTCTGCTTCAGGTAAAACCATAACCGTTGCTGCCGATGTATGTACCCGACCTTGTGTTTCGGTTTGTGGTACACGTTGCACGCGGTGCACACCTGCTTCGTATTTTAAAGATCCGTACACATCTTCACCAGATACTTCAAAGATTACCTCTTTGAAACCACCCGATGTACCTTCGTTCATATCAACCACCGAAGTTCTCCAACCTTTGGTTTCGCAATATTTTGTGTACATACGGAATAAGTCTCCGGCAAAAATAGAAGCTTCATCCCCACCAGTTCCGGCACGAATTTCAACCATTACGTTTTTAGCATCTTCCGGATCTTTAGGAATCAGCATAAACTTAATTTCGTCTTCCAATTCTGGTAAACGGTCTTGTGCTTCGTCTAACTGCATCTTAGCCATTTCCACCATTTCGGCATCGCTTCCGTCCTCAATAATTTCTTTGGCTTCGTCTATATTTCCAACAAGAGTTATATATTCCTCGCGTTTTTCAACCAAGGCTTTTAAATCTTTGTATTCTTTATTTAATTGTACGTAACGTTTTTGATCGGCAATAACATCGGGTTGAATGATCAAATCCGACACCTCATCAAAACG
>JAHAYQ010000321.1 GCA_018384465.1 Myroides sp.
AGGACAAATTTTCAATGCTCAACTTGACGGACAACCTGTATATCCAAATAATCTCCCTAATAATTTGGGAGGTGGTGCTAAAGATATTTTTTTGTTTTCCAGTGACTGCGAAGGTGAGGTACTTTGGAGCCGGGCTATTGGAGGAGGAAGCGATGATTTAGCTTATAATTTGGTATTAGACAGTAACAACAATGTTTATATTGGCGGGTATTTTAATCCTGCCGTTAGTAATTCCGCAGGTACATATCCTGTGCGTTTCAGCCCAACCGATTCATTGCCTACAAACAGTAATGATCCAGATTACTATAAAAAGATTTTTTTAGTAAAATATGATAATAATGGGAATTATGAAGGTAAAAAAGCCTTACAAGGCAATGTAAATGGTACTAACGGTGCTGCTCAAGTTTTGGATCTTGCTATAAGTAACGATACCTTACATTTTATTGTAGGATTACAACAAGGAACTCATTTAGACAATAATATAGTTATCCCTAATACTATAACTAACTATCAATATCTTTTAGCAAAGTATGATACAAACTTAGATTATGTAAACAGTATGGTTTTACCGATTACAGATGGTACGGGATTTTCTGTGAGAGATGTCCGTTTTACATATGACCAAAATACTAATACGTATTATGTAGCTGGGGAAAGGATAGGTGCCCCGCTCGTGCCATTAACGTATGACGGACAAACTATAGTAAACAGATCCTATATAATAGCTATTAATGGGAACGATGGAAGTAAAAAATGGATACGAGAGATCTATTCAGATACTGGAACAAGCAGTTCGCTTGCTGGTAATAAAATCGCATCTGTAGTAATTGACGAAAATTCTAATGTTTATATTGGAGGAACTAGGTTCAAGCATCCTTCATACCCTGATTCAAAAATTTATGATCCCGCTGATCCATCTGGCACAACTTACAATATTACAACGGGTGCTGATTTTACGGTTCCAATGATTGTAAAATTTAATAGCGATGGCGACGTACAATGGGTACAGGCAACAACAGCTTTTAGTCCTGGAGTTTTAGCACCTGATTTACGCCATGGAGTAGGAATAGCTATAAATAATAATGAAGTAGTGCTTGGAGCGCAAGGAGGTTCCGATTTTTGGGGTAATATTGAAATTGTCCGTCCGACCACCAACTACCAAGCCGACCCGATATTAGTACGTTTAGACAAGCAAACTGGAAATGTATTAGGTGTACACGACATACAAGGAGAAGCACTTAGCACTAAAAGAATGACCGCTGTAGCAACAGATAGTGATGGTAACTATATTGTTGGGGGAAGTTTTAATGCCAACTTATTTATGAATAATAATATAGGCATAACCCCATTAATCAGCACTGGGGAATCAGATTTTTTCGTTGCCAAACTGGCAAACAGCTTGTGTGGTTCTGGAAATGTAAGCACTAATAAGTTTAACAAATTAACCGTTAATGTGTACCCCAACCCCACAACAGATATTGTTACTATTGAAACAGATGAAAACCTGTTTAACTACTCGGTTTATGACATCAACGGTCGCGAGATACAAACAGGAATATTTGGCAACACTAACCAAATAAACCTGCAAAGTGCAAGTAATGGGGTGTATTTTGTAAAAGTAAGTACCACACAAGGTAGCAGTGCTACGGTAAAAGTTGTTAAACAATAACAGTTAGAATTCCCTTTCTGAAAGGGGATGTAATTGATTTTCTATCAAGAAAATAAAAATACCACATGTGGTTTGTTTATGTACCACGTGTGGTTTTATCCAATAGTGGCGGAGCTTTTCTATTATCTATAAAAGTATCTTTAATCTTCTCAAAAGAAAATAGGGATCTGCTTAAGTGGACTATAATAGACAACATTGATGTAGGAATATGGGTGACCAACAAGAGAACTTCCTAACAGCAAACCAAATAAATAAACATTTTTTTACAAGCCCAATTCTTTAATTATATTTTCCACTTTTTTCTCTGTATTGGCAAGTCTTTCTTTACAAAAAACAATTAGTTTAGAGGCACGTTCAACTTTTTCAGCAAGTGCATCAATGCTAATTCGGTCGTTACGTAAATCATCTAATATTTGTTCTAATTCTCGTTCTGCTTTTTCGTAGGTAAGTTCTTCCATTGTGGGCTGTTGTTAATAGTGGCGTTAAAAATACGGTTATAAAGTTCTATTTCTATTAGATCGTTTTCTTTTAAATCGGTTTGATCTTTTATGATTTTTCCATTTTTCTTAACCAAGGCATACCCTTTCTTTAAAACGGCATTTGGGTGGTACAATTTAGGGTAATATTCCCATTCTTCCATTTTTTGTTGTTGCAATTTAAGCTTCATCTTAGTTAAAAAAACAAGCTGTTCTGTTTTTAGTTGCAGCGGTTCTTTTGCATCTCGAACAAGGTATTTACTGTATAAGTGAAGTTGCTCGGTGTAATCTTTTGCCTTTGTATGTTCGTGCACTAACTGCTTGTTGGGCAGCAATAAAAGTTGTTGGACAGCCACATTCAAAAAAGAAAGCGATTTGGCTTGTTCTTCATTTACCGCAGTTAAAATGCGATGCGTTAATGTATGCAATTCGCCGCGTTGTATGCGTGTTTTAGACTTGCTTAAAGATGTAAATTCAGTAATCTGATGTTTTAGATCTTTATTCAGCTGTAGCATTTTCTGATCATAAATACGTTTAATACCGTCATATAAAAGGTGTATGTTATGAGTAAAGCTAGCAGTTCGTTCCACTATAAAAGCTCCCACCGCGCTTGGTGTTTTCAATGAGGTGTGTGCAGTTAAGTCGGCAACACTTGTATCCGTTTCATGTCCGATTCCTGTTAAAACGGGTAGGGGACAAAAGGCTATTGCTTTTGCTAATTCAAGGGCGTTAAAAGGTTCTAAATCAAACTTTGAACCGCCACCCCGTAATAAAACCACTGCATCAAAGCCGGCATTCGGAATTTGTTGTAATTGGTTTACAATCTCTGTCACAGCC
>JAHAYQ010000045.1 GCA_018384465.1 Myroides sp.
ATCATTCGTACAGGTGATCCGTTGATGATTAATGATTCGTTTTCTACGTCAATGCTTACTGATCCTTCAAAATCGCCATGAATCGAGTCTAATCTTAATAAAGAAGCACGTTTTTCTAAAGACAATTCATCATTCTTGTCACGAGTAACAATAGCTTTTAAACGCAATTGTTGCCCGGTACCGATCTTAGCCATTAATTCGCGCGCAAGTAATCTACCAATACGTCCAAATCCGTATAAAACTACATCTTTTGGTTGAATAGCAGGGTTGGCTTTTGCATCTTTTAATTTATCAACTACAAACGATAAAGAATCGTTGTATTTGTTATCTTCCAAATGGAATTCATAGGTAAGTTTACCAATATCAATACGTGCAGGTGGTAAATCAGCTGTTTGGATAGCTCGTGCAATTTCTACGGTATCAAACACATTAATTGGTTTTTCAACAAATTTAACGGCATATTCGTGCAAGTTAATGATGTCACTTACTCTACGATCAATTAATTGGTTTCTAAAGAATACCAATTCAATTGATTTGTCGTACCATAAATCGTTCACGATTTTAATAAACTCTACGCAAGCTTTTCTTCTGTCTGCTTGGAAAGCTAATTCCTTTTCGTACAAAGTATTTTCCATTTGGGTTTTATAATTGTGTTGTAATTAAAAAAGTTGTACAAAAATATTAAAATTTATGATATAAAAGGTGTTATATAAAAAAAAGTAGGCTTTTCACAAAACCTACTTTAAATTTAGTTTATAAAATTAGTCGTAATCGTTCACCTCGTGGTGTGATTAAGTCTATTCGTAGTTGTTGGTCATTTAACTTTGAAAGTATTTCATTAGCACTTTCAGTATTGGCAATTTTATGACCGTTAATGGCTAATACCACGGCATTTTTTAATTCGTTTTCGTATCTTTTGAAACGAGGATTTGAAATACCATTAATTTTTACTCCGTAATTAATGCCCAAGTTTTTTTGTTCTTGTTGGGTTAAGTTTTCTATCTCAAAACCGTTGAAGTTTATTTGTGCCAGTTCTTTTTTGCTTAAAGTAACTAAAACTTCTTTTTCGTCATTGTTGCGTTTTAAAATTACTTTCACTACATCGTTTGGTCGTTTAGTTGCAATGATACTATTTAAATCTAAGAAAGAGTTAATGGTTTTGCCATCTACTTGATGAATGATGTCACCCTTTTTAATTCCGGCAGCTTCGGCACCAGAATTTTTGGTTACACTTTCTACGTAAAATCCTTGACTAAAATTAAGTTTATGTTCGGTAGCTATTTGACTGTTCACTTCGTAACCTTGTACGCCTAAAATTCCTTGTTGTACTTTGCCATATTCCATTAAATCATTTACTATTTTTCTGGTCATATTAGATGGAATAGCGAAAGAATAGCCTACGTAAGATCCAGTTGCAGATGAAATCATTGTGTTGATGCCAATTAAGTCACCGTTATTATTCACCAAAGCGCCGCCAGAATTTCCTGGGTTTACTGCTGCATCTGTTTGTATGAATGATTGTATACCATTTTCTGATAAATTTCTGGCTTTGGCAGATACAATTCCTGCTGTAACCGTTGATGTTAAATTGTACGGATTTCCGACTGCTAAAACCCAATCGCCAACATTTATAGCATCAGAATCGGCAAAAGTAGCAAAAGGCAGTTTTTCTTTCGTATCAATTTTTAGCAAGGCAATATCCATTTTAGAATCAGTACCAATTAGCTTAGCTTTAAATGTACGGTTGTCATTTAATGTTATTTCTAAATCATTGGCGCCTTGAATTACGTGGTTGTTGGTGACGATATAGCCGTCTTCAGAAATAATTACTCCCGATCCGGTTCCTACTTGGGCATAGGTTTGACTGCCGCCTCGGTGTCCGTAAAAATATTCTATTATGGGGTTTCGAGGCGCATTTCTAAATGAAACATTTTTAACGTGCACCACTGTATGCAACGATTTTTCAGCAGCATTTCTAAAATCGGGCGCATCAAAAGCAGTATTTGCTACGTTGCGCAACGGAGCGCTGGTGGTTAATGTTTTGGTATTATTTAAAAAAGTAGTATCTTCAAAAAACAATTTGTAAGATCCTAAGGTTACCACACCACTTAACAATGATGTAGCTAAAATGGTTCCTATATTTTTCATATTCTTATTATATGTTGTTTATTTAACACTAAAGTTACGATATATGTAACGAGTAAAAAAGTGGTTTAACGCTTGTTAACACACCTTAACGAAGCTTTAATAATTGTATATTTGCCTAATGAAACAATTGCATTTTTATAAATATCAAGGAACAGGTAACGATTTTGTAATGATCGACAACCGATTAGCGCATTTTTCTAAAGATGATGTAGAGCTTATTCGTTTTTTGTGCGATAGAAAGTTTGGAATTGGTGGTGATGGATTGATTTTATTAGAAAATGATTCTACAGCTGATTTTAAAATGGTTTATTATAATGCCGATGGAAATGAAAGTACTATGTGCGGAAACGGAGGAAGATGTATTGTGGCTTTTGCAAAGGATTTAGGCATTATTCAAGAAAAAACAACTTTTAATGCTGTAGATGGATTACATAATGCACATTTTACAGCTGACGCAAATGTAGCGCTACAAATGATTGATGTGCCTAAAAAAAGTATACTCTTAAAAAACGAGACTCTTTTTCTTTTTACCGGATCGCCTCATCATATTGAAATGGTTAATAACCTTCAGCAATTTGATGTGTATAATAAAGGTAAGGAAGTAAGGTATTGCGAAACCTACAAACCGGGAGGAACAAACGTGAACTTTGTGGAACAAATTAGTGAAGATGCTTTTAAAATTCGTACCTATGAACGAGGTGTGGAAGATGAAACCTTAGCTTGTGGTACGGGGGCAACTGCGGCTGCTATTGCTATGCATTCCTTAGGGAAAACCACTTTTAATTTGATAAAAATTGGGGTTGAAGGTGGCGATTTAGAAGTCCATTTTAATTATAACGATGATGCCTATGCCGATGTGATGTTGATTGGACCAGCAAAAAAAGTTTTTAATGGCGAAATATATATTTAAATGTTTTTAAAAGGTGTTTTGGTTTATTTAAGGGCGTTAGAGCCTGAAGATTTATCGTTTGTATACGAAGTTGAAAACGACCGTTCTTTGTGGGAAATGAGCAATACTGTGACTCCTTATTCTAAATGGATACTTAAAAATTATTTAGAAAATAGTCATCAAGATATTTATGAGGCAAAGCAATTGCGTTTAGCAATCGTGAAAAATAATTCAGATAGGTTGTTAGGATTGGTTGATTTGTTTGATTTTGACCCTAAGAATAACAGAGTAGGACTTGGAATTGTTATAAAAAATCTTGACGATAGAAATGCTGGAATAGGATCAGAAGCTGTAAAATTGCTGATTGATTATGCTTTTGAAACGTTACATATTCATCAAATTTATGTTAATGTTACGGTAACAAATTCGGCAAGTATCAAGCTTTTTTCTAAATTTGGTTTTCAATTGGTTGGCGTAAAAAAACAATGGAACCGTGTAGGTTCTACCTATGCCGACGAAGCTCTTTATCAATTAATAAATCCATTAAATGAAGATTAGTAAATTAGTGAGTTATGTAGCGGTATTAGGTATTTTTGCCGCATTAATCTACGGGTATACGTTGTACCGAAAAGCATTTACTCCGAACACCAATTTTGAAGAAGCAAGTGTTTATGTACTTATTCCTTCTGATGCTACCTATAATCAAATTCAAGATACTCTAAAAAAATATGTAAAAAATCACGAGTCATTAGTAGATTTATATGCTCAATTAGGACAAGTGGGAACTATTGCTCCAGGAAGATATCTTATTAATAAGAACGATAGCAATTACCGAATTGTTAGAGGTTTAAGAAATAATATTCCTGTAAAATTAACATTTAACAATCAAGAAACTTTAGAAAAATTGCTGTATCGCATTTCTTCACAAGTTGAACC
>JAHAYQ010000060.1 GCA_018384465.1 Myroides sp.
TCAACAGGTAACACGAAGTGAACTCGGTGTCAAACGAACTCTAAAAGAATACGGAATTGCTCGAAGTACTTTTTATAAATGGTATCAAAGTTATCTTGAAAATGGATTTGAAGGTTTAAAACCAAAGCAACGATTGACTAATCGTCAATGGAATAGTATTCCAGATTCGCAAAAAGACCTTGTTGTCGAATTAGCTTTAGAATATCCTGAATTGTCTTCGAGAGAATTAGCTTTAAAGATTACTTCGTCAGTTTGCTTTGCTGGGGTAGTAAGGTAGCCAGGCTTACAACCTAAAAATGAACACCTAAAATTTGTTCAATAGTAAATAAATTCTATGGGGTAAAACACAATCTAAAAGATGCTTACCACAAACAGAACGTTAAACTAAGAATAAGTAACACCCCTAAAGTCCCCTCAAGGGGACAGAAAAATGCCTCGAATACCTCGGTATGACAAAACAGCACGTTAAATTACCACAGATGTACAAATATTTGTTTCATAAAATCTTTTTGGTAAAATATACACAACCTAAAAGATGCCTCGAATACCTCGGCATGACAAGCAGTAAATTACCACAGATGCACAGATTATTTGTTTTAATCACAATAGTACACACAGTTTGACTCCGTATGCGTCTAAAAGATGCTTACAGCATGACAAACAAAACGTTTAAATTACCACAGATGCAAAGATTATTTGTTTCATACAATCTATGTGATAGAGCACACAACCTATAAGATGCTTACAGCATGACAAACAGCACGTTAAACTAAGAACAAATAACACCCCTAAAGTCCCCTCAAGGGGACAGAAAGATGCCTCGAATACCTCAGCATGACAAACAGCACGTTAAATTACCACAGATGCGCAGATATTTGTTTCATACAATCTATGTGGTAAAATATACACAATCTAAAAATGCCTCGAATACCTCGGCATGACAAACAGCACGTTAAATTACCACAGATGCACAGATTATTTGTTTTAATCACAATAGTACACACAGTTTGTCACTCCGTAGGAGTCTAAAAGATGCTTACAGCATGACCAACAGAACGTTAAATTACTACAGATGCACAGATTATTTGTTTCATATAACGCATGTGGTAAAACATACGCAACTTACAAAATGCTTCGAATACCTCGGCATGACAAAACAAAACGTTAAACTATCATAAACGCACTTAATTTGGTGATTGTAACGTGTAAATAACAATAAACAGAAAACCCCGTTTTAAAAACGAGGTCTTCTGAAAAAATATAGAGATAATTTACTTGGCTTGTTTATCAATTTCGGCTTGTATGATGTTCCAATCGTAATAATGAAACACGTTACCGTTGCTCATTGCAACAAAAACACCATTAGGAAACGCCTTGCCTAAATTAAAGTTTACGGCATCGGCTCCGTCACACTCCACTGTTGAAAAAGGTATTTTTGCAATCATTTGATGCTCATGCGGGTTGGTTGATTCGCCTTCGCGTTTATAAACAATAAAATTGTTGGCTTGCTGGTCAGATATTAAAATATATCCTTTACCGTTATCAAACTTATACAAGGCAATACCTTCGTGATCGCGTTTAAAATCGTTTTGTCCAAAAAATGCCAATTCTTGATTTCCTTTTTCAGGATCGGCATAATACTTTCTAATCCCTACCGTTTCATCAGAATAATAAATGTACCCCAATTCGTTATCAACCATAATGGCTTCAATTTCTTTTTTACCAGAATAGTTTCCAAACGTACGCACTAACTTGCCGTGAATTGTTCCGTTCGTAGCTACCAATTGGTACTGATACAAGTAGTTGCCAGACGGTCCTTCTTTACGACCTACTACCGCATAAGTGGTTTTATTTGTTGTGTTGGTGTATAGCGCTATACCCATAGGGTCTTTTAAATCACTGTCTTCAAAAACAGCAATTCCGCCATTGTCAATAGGTTCAAGATCTGGCAACGAAAAAATGCGGATACGGTTTTGCTTGCGCTCGGTAACTACAGCAATATCTACTTTTTTACCGTTTAAATCAAAATCGTAAGCAACATCTACATTGTTTGGTCGATCCATAGGATACACTTTATTTACAATGTTACCCGCTAAATCATACACATACAACCCACCGGTAGCTTCTTCTTTATCTGTACCTATAATAAGCGATTGTTCGGGATTTTTTTTATTGATCCATATAGCAGGATCATCTGTATCATGCGGAGTTGCCTGGGTAACCACTTGCGGCTTTAAAGCATTGGGATCTACTTTTGCTAACTTAGAACCGCAAGCAAAAACAAGCGGTGTACATGCTATAAGAGCTATTATTTTTTTCATTTGGTGATTTTGTTTTTATAAATTACTTTGAAATCATTTTTTTGCGATTGAATAACATACGCCGTTAAAACCTTGTTGGTTAAAGTAAACGCCATAAAACCTGGTACGGCATCGGCAAATAAAGTACCCTCTGTTCTACCCGATTCGCGCAGTTCACTGCCTGCACCCGATAAAAATTGGGTAAATGGTTTGTTGTTTCTTTTTATAATCTGCAAATCATGTTCGTGTCCGCAGATATAGGCATCTACCTTATGTTTTTCAAAAACAGGTTCTAAAAGGTGTTGAATTTCTTGTGTTTCTTTAGCTGTTTTACGCTTACCACCCGAATACAACGGATGATGACCAACTACAATGCGCCATACAATTTTAGGATTTGTTGTACTTAATTTATCTTCTATCCATTTTAATTGTTCTTGCGTACTTTGATCGTTTATCCCTAAATATTTTTCGGGTTCTTTAAGGTATTTAGATACCATTGGGTTGGTATCTATCACCAATAATTGCAAGTATTGGTCGTTATCTATTTCTATTAAACGTTCAAAATAACGATTGGGCATTTCCCATCTTCTCGAAACATTTGAATAGTCTATTTGGGCTTGTACATTGCCTTCGTAATCATGGTTTCCTAAGGCAACAAACCAAGGTTCGTGTAATAAATGATGGGTGTAAATACTTTCAAACGAAGAAATCCATTGATAATCTTGTGTACTTTGTACGCCTGTTGGATAAAAATTATCGCCTACAGATACGGTAAAATTAAGATCTAATATTTCGGCCACTGTACCCATATCACGGGCTACCTCTTTTTGGGTAAATGCGCCGTGCCTACCAAAATCGCCAATGGCTAAAAACGCAATACCGTCTATTTCTTGTTTTAAATCTTGGTGATGGTGTGTAATTTGGTTAAGCGCATGGTCAGGACGCTCCTGACCATACACTAAACTGATCGTTAAAAAAAATAGTAATGATAGAAAGTTTGTATATTTCATTTTTTAGAAATCGTATTTAACACCTAAGGTGAATCGTGATTGATAATATTCTAATTGCTTTAAACGGCTTGTTTCGCCTTGGTAATAACGCAACGGTTGATTGGTTAGGTTGTTGGCTTCAAAAAACACGCGCCAGTTAGGCATAAATTTGTACGCCATGTTAAAGTCTAAAAAGAACTGTTTGTCGTAATAGCTGTCTTCAAAATCGTTACCGCCTATTTCATCTAAGTAAGCTGATGTGTAATTAGCAGATAAACGTGCCGAAAACTTGTTATTTTCCCAGGCAAGCGATCCGTTTAACATGTGCGGTGCCGTTCGTGGAAGCCCTAAACCGGTACGCACTTCACCGTCTTCATTGGTAATACCTTTAGCGTCAGATTTTGTATAGGTATAATTGGCGTACAACCCAAAGTTTTTAAAGAAATTACCTGGTAAAAAATCTAACTGACGTTGAAAGGCTACCTCAAACCCGTACACCGAAACTTTATCTCCGTTTCTGGCTTGTGTAAAGTCCCAATTTTCACCAGCAGGAATAGGATTTGCTACAGTAGGAAAGTCTGCTGCAAACTGCTCTGTAGTGTACATATTGTTGTTGTAGGTATAGATAAAATTATCTAAGTTTTTGTAGAATACACCTGCCGATACTATACCAATATTTTGAAAGTAGTTCTCTGCCATTATATCAAAATTAGTGGCATAAGTAGCTTTTAAATTTGGATTTCCGGCGGCAATTTCAGAATCTTCAGGAATAACGTTTATACATAAGGTGCTAAATTGTAATAGTTAGGTCTGGCTAAACTGGTGGTTACTGCTGCACGCAAGATAAAATTATCGTTTACTTTATGCTTTAACGTAACACTTGGCAATACATTTAAGTAGTTGTTTTTATTATTAATTTCGCCCACTAAATCTTCTTCGTCCATGATGTAGTTTCCGCTGTATTCAATATTAGTTTGCTCTAATCGCACACCGGCAATCAATGATGTTTTACTGTTAAAATCTTGATCCCAACGTAAATATCCTGCCGTTATACGTTCTTTTGCTTTGTAGTTTGACGATAGGTATTCTGATGGTTCTAAAGTGGCATCAAACATGTTTGCATTGGTTAAATCTAAATTACCCAACAAAGCTTTATCGGCAAAATAGCCTGGTGCATATTGCGCTCCTGGATTAAAAGAAGCACCACCCCAATATACATTTTGAACAGCAGCTAAACTACCCATATCATCGATAGGTTCGTACGAGTAAAAAATATTGTCGCGTACTTTGTCTTTTAAACGAAGACGTGCTCCAAAACGCAAACGTCCTTTTTCACCATTAATTACAGAAAACGGCACTCTGAAATTTATTTTTGCTCCAATTTCTTCTTCTTGGGTATAATCGTGGTTTTCTGAAATAGAACGCAATTCAAAATTTTCAGGGTTTTCGCCACCTACTGCATACACTAACGGACTGTTGTTATTAGCAAAGCTTTGAGCCATGGTGACATCTTTTTGTCTAAAATCCATATAGCGTTCGTTGGGACGATCTTCACTTGCCTTAGAATAAGAAACCGACCAGTCCATATCTAATTTTGGCGTTAATAAATGTTCCCCGCGCAACGAGATGTTCATCACTCTTTGATCCTCTAAACGGGTATTTTTGTTGCGGTTGTTATCAATACCGCCTTTTGTTTCTCTGCGAATTTCGCCCGTATATGTGCCGTCGTCTTGTAATTCAATATCGCGGTATCTTGCGCGGTATCTGTTTTCACGATCGTCTCGCCAGTTGTACATAGCGGTTAAATCTAGGCGGTTGTTTTCGTTAAACACATAGTCTGAACTAAAAGAAAAACTTCTGCGTACCCTTTGTACATCGTATTTACGAATGTCCATTTCGGTTAAATACGGATTTCCGTTATCGTCTTTATCCCAAACAGCTTCTACGTTATCAGAACCAAAGTTTTGCGACTGCCATGTTGCCGAAGCTATCATTCCTAACTTATTATCTGCAAATCGGTTACCGTATATAAAAGCACCGTTGTACAAACCTTTGTCGCGTATAGGCGCATAACCGCCCGATAAAGTGGCTGAGATGCGCTCTCTATTAGGAACCGCACGTGTTACAAGATTTACGGATCCACCTATGGCATCGGCATCCATATCAGGTGTTAAGGTTTTATTTACTTCGATGGATGAGATCATATCCGATGGAATTAAATCCATCTGAACGTTTCTATTATCACCTTCGGCAGATGGAATTCGATCGCCATTTAAAGTTACCGAGTTTAATTCGGGCGATAACCCACGTACAATAATGTTTCTTGCCTCACCTTGATCATTCTGCATGGTAATACCCGGCACACGTTTTAAAGCATCGCCAATATTGGCATCGGGAAATCGACCTACTTGATCAGACGATATGATATTACTGATATTGGCATTGTTTCGCTGTTGATTTAAGGCCTTTGCCTGTCCTCTTAGAAAATCGCCTATAATAACAATTTCTTCTAACTCTTCAGATCCTGTAAAAAGCTGAAAGTTTGCCGTGGTTGTTTGTTGTGAAGTTACCACCACCTCTTGCTTTTCAGTTACGTATCCTATATACTCAACATAAACCGTATAAGTACCTTCTGGCAAACTAAGGAATTCATAACCTCCGTTTTGATCTGAAATGGTGTAACGGTTTGAATCTTGAATCTTAACCGACGCTCCCGGCAAAGAAAATTTAGTATCTCCATCAACAATTTGTCCTGAGATAACACCGTTTTGCGCAAATGACATAACGCTTACTAAAGAGGCTGCTAAAATGTAAAAATGTTTCATCTATTATAGTATGTTCTAAATTTCACTTTGCAAATGTATCTTTCACATACTTCTACAAAGTTAACTACCAATGAAGTAAATATTAAGAAGCTACCACTATAAGTAAACTTATTGTAAACTTTTGAATGATTTTTAGTTAGAATTTGCTACTAAGCTGAGTAGGGTTATCAAACTGAAGTCCATATTTTCAATAAATCAGTAAAATAACTATAATTTCTATTGTGGTTTAAAAAATATAAAATCTGTGCATCTGTGGATATTTTATAATGTACTACGGGTTAACATTTTGCTTTATTATATATCACTTATAGTCAGCGACATGACACCAAGAGAAGAATCGAAATCAGATTATTTAATTTCATAACTTTCTAATAAGCATGGTATGATTAAATTTGGTAACTTTACCATAAAACATAATAACTATGATAAAAGTACTTTTACCAACCGATTTTTCTTCAACTGCAAACAATGCCTTTTTATACGCATTACATCTTTGCAAAAATTACAATGGTGAGTTGTTGGTACTACACTCGTACGCTCCGCATATTGTATCTGGAAATATTTCAACCGAACTGGTTGACAACGCTCAGTTGGGCAACACCTTGAACAAGTTTGATTATTTTAAGGATCAAGTAAAAATGATGCGAACAATTGCCGAAGTAAACAATTTAGATCAGGTTTCTGTTAAGTTTATAATGGAAGAAGGTGAATTGGTTCAAAACATACAAGAAATTACTAAACGAGATCCGTTGGATTTAGTAGTGATGGGCACCACAGGAAATTCGGGCTTTGAAAATAAATTATTAGGATCTAAAACAGCTGCGGTTATAAAAAATGTAACCATACCGGTATTAAGCATTCCTCATTTTGCTAAGTTTGAAGGAATTGACGCCATTGGTTTTACCACGATATACGACGATGAAGATGCTAAAATACTGCATGAAATTATACCGTACACTAAATACAGCACTGCCGATATTTACTGTATTCACGTAAACAAACCGAACGAAAAGAAAAATACCCAAGAAATTGCACAATGGAAAGAGCAATTTAAAGACGAACAAGTGTTTTTTATCGAAAAAAACGAAGACAATATTGTAAAAGGTGTTTTTGATTTTATTGAAGAACATTCTATAGACTTGGTGAGTTGTATTACCCGCAATAAATCTTTTTTTGACCGTTTATTTGAACGAAGTATTGCAGAGAAATTATCATATCACAAACGCATACCATTACTTACCTTTCACGAAGGAATGTTTAATGAGTAAACCGTTGTGTATTATTAAATAATCACTGGTTAAAGGATTTACACTGATTTTTTTTTAAATACTTTAATTGGTATAAACTGATTTTTTCCGATTTAAAACCAAGCCTTCAAGGTTTGTTTTAATTACTTAACTAATCTTAAGTAAACAACTTTTAGTTGCTACTTTTTTAAAGGATTTCAGCTTTTAAATTGGTATTTTTTTACAATTGTTAAGTTATTAGTAATAATTAACTATCATAAATAAATATTCACTATCTTTGCAACATATTTATTATCAGGCTCCTGCCTATTCGCCTTATCTGAAATAGTTTAACGTGTTTTTTCTCTCTCAGTTTTTAGCTTTTTTCAGTTGCCACTATTTCATTCTATATGAATTTTAAAGAATTAAACCTTATACCGCCCATTAACAAGGCGATACAAAAAGTCGGTTATACCGCACCCACACCCATACAACAGCAGTCGATTCCACATATATTAAAAGGCAATGATTTAATTGGTTGCGCACAAACAGGCACAGGAAAAACAGCATCGTTTGCTATACCTGTACTACAATTGTTGCATGAAAAGCAAACATCCCATAAAAACATCAGAGCTTTAGTACTTACCCCAACGCGTGAACTTGCCATTCAGGTAAGTGACAATTTTAAAATGTACGGCTCGTTTTTACCCTTAAAACATTTGGAAATCTTTGGTGGTGTACCTCAAGGAAACCAAGTAACAGCTATAAAAAAAGGAGTTGATATTTTAATAGCAACCCCAGGCAGGCTGTTAGACCTTATGAATCAAGGATTGGTTAATATTTCACAAATTGAGATACTGGTACTTGACGAAGCCGACCGTATGTTAGATATGGGATTTGTGAACGACGTTAAAAAGATTCTTAAAAAAGTGCCTGTTAAAAGGCAAACTTTATTTTTCTCGGCAACGATGCCAACTGACATTAGAAAGTTTGCTCAATCGATCTTGAACAATCCTAAAGAAATCAATGTTACCCCTGTTTCTTCAACTGCCCAAACGGTGAAACAATCAGTATATTTCGTTGAAAAAACTGAAAAGTTAGATTTATTGGTACGTATTTTACAAGATCCATCTATAGAAAGATCGTTAGTGTTTTCACGTACCAAACACGGTGCTGATAAATTAGTTAAAAAATTAGTTAAAGCAGGTATAACTGCAGCTGCCATTCACGGTAACAAATCACAAAATGCCAGACAAAACGCTTTAAACAATTTTAAAAACAGTAGTATTCGCGTATTAATAGCCACTGATATTGCAGCGCGAGGCATTGATATAGACGAATTACCACACGTTATAAATTATGAATTACCCAATGTTCCTGAAACGTATGTACACAGAATTGGAAGAACGGGACGCGCAGGTGCATCGGGAACAGCAATTTCCTTTTGTAGCGAAGATGAAAAAAAAGACCTTAAAAACATTCAAAAACTAATAGGTTTTAACATGGCTGTTGCTAAAGAAAACCTACAACCTTTAACCTAAACAAATTTAAAATATGGCAGATTCTTTTTCTAAAAAAGAAAATAACAAGAAGAAAAACAAGAAATTACAAGACAAACAATTAAGACGTGAAGACCGTAAAAACAACAACAACAAAGGCAAAAGTCTTGATGACATGATTGTTTATGTTGACGTAAACGGTAATTTCACTTCGGTACCACCTCATCTTCAAAACAGAGAGGAAGATTTAGCAGCAGCTAAAAAAGCAAAAGACACCTTAGAAAACGTAGATACCGAATTTACAGGTACCGTAACTTACACCAACGAAAAGGGCTATGGCTTTATAACAGAAGACAAAACAGGCGAAAATGTATTTTTTCACCAAGGTCAATTAGAGCATCCAATAAGCAAGAACGAGAAAGTAAGCTACGAGAAAGAGTCAACAGTAAAAGGGATAAGAGCAATTAACATTCAAAAATTAACAAATAAATAAAAAATGTACGAAGGAACAGTAAAATTTTTTAATGAAACTAAAGGATTTGGTTTTATTACACAGACAAACGGAAACGAAGATATTTTTGTCCACATTTCAGGAACACTTGACAAAATTAGTGAAAACGACGAAGTTATTTTTGACATAGAGCAAGGTAAGAAAGGCTTAACTGCTACCAATGTAAAAAGAAAATAATATTTTTCAAAGAAGTTAACCGGCTGTATAATCTTTACAGCCGGTTTTTTTATTTAAAATTGATAAACAAATGCGTTGATATTCATTCCCGCACCCACAGATGCGAATAAAACTACGTCGCCTTTTTCCAAAGAATGATCTGGTAACTGCCCGCTTAAAATCATTGTTAAAAGAGTAGGAATCGTTGCCACACTGCTATTGCCAAGTTTACTAATTACCATTGGCATTATATTATCTGGCAGTTCGGCATTGTATAACTCATAAAATCTTTTTACAATTGCCTCATCCATTTTTTCATTTGCTTGATGTATAATGATTTTCTTAAGCTCATTGATCTTAAATCCACTATCATCTAAGCATTTTTTCATTGCCGTAGGTACATTCAACAAGGCAAATTCATAGATCTTTCTGCCGTTCATTTTAATATACCTTATATCAGCAGAATGATCGTTATTATACGATTTTCCGAAATACAGATAATCTTTTTCAGTTAGCGTAAAAGATGCAGATACGTGCGATTTAATTCCTGAATCGTCCGTACTAAGATCAAAAATAGCGGCACCGGCTCCATCTGCATAAATCATACTATCACGATCGTGTACATCTACCACTCTAGACAATGTTTCTGCGCCAATTACCAAACATCTTTTGGCAATACCCGCATTAAGGAATGCGTTTGCCTGAATAACCCCTTCTATCCATCCAGGGCATCCAAAGACTAAATCGTAAGCAACACAAAAATTGTTCTTTATTTTCAAAAGATGCTTCACTCTAGAAGCTAAACTTGGCACCATATCCGATTGAATCATTCCAAAGCGCACATCTCCAAAATTATGAGCAAATATGATATAATCTATCGTTTCAGGATCGATTCCTGCATCATTAATAGCGGCTTTAGCGGCAAGGAATCCCAAATCTGAAGTAACTTGCTCTTTGCTTGCATAACGTCTTTCTTCAATACCGGTAATCTCTTCTAATTTCTTTGCTATTGTTGAATTGTCATGCTTTAGTACTTTTCCGCTCTCATCCATAAAAGAATGTTTCTCGAAAAACAAATTGGTTATAGTTTCTAATGGTATGTAGTTTCCTACACCAATAATCTTACCTGCCATATTATAAAATGATTGTTTCTCTGTCTGCTACTTATTTGAAGCAGAAGGAAACTACGTAAATTTAGTAAAAATAAATGGGTAAAGTGTATCCTTTCTGTAAATACACAATTAGTTTAGTGATCTCTTTAGCATTAAACGGCAAGAATTTCCTTATACTCTTCAAAGCGATGTTCGCGAATAGGGCGTATATAAGGTTCTGTACTAAAATACAACAACAGGCACGGACTTATGGTTTTGTATTTTTCAACAAATTCATACTTGATTAATTCGCCGTTTTTAATGCGTTGTTTTATTTTGTTGTGATAAGGGTACATAACTTGTATTATGAAGTAAAGTTAGAAAACTTATCTTAAAAACATATTTAATAACAACAAAAAAGCCTCACATTTCTGTAAGGCGTTCTGTATTTTGCACCCCTTCTTGGGCTGTCACTCAAGTCCCGAGTTCCTTTATTCATGAGGGTTCCTTTATATCAAATGTTTATTAGAAACCGAATTTTACGTCTTTTACTTTTAGACTACCTTAGTATCTTTTGTAATAAAAGTTGACAAACCCAATAAAACCGTTTTAAACAACAAAAAAGCCTTACATTTCTGTAAGGCGTTCTGTATTTTGCTCCCCCTCTTGGGCTCGAAC
>JAHAYQ010000063.1 GCA_018384465.1 Myroides sp.
ATTCCGGGCCATTTTTTTTCTAACCATCCGGCTACTTTTGCACTTTTATAATCGCCAATCGCACTTTTAAGAAGTGGATTTTCTTGAATTCTATAGTATACCTGGTTGTGTTTGTTTTTGTTTGATACGTTACCTGAAATAATGCCCGATAAAAACAAAAACACCCCAGCAATTGCTGCGTGAAAAATCGCTAAGGAATGCACCGGACTTACATCTTTTAATAAAGTAGGCCATTTGGTGTCGGTTAGGTTAATACCTGTAGTGGTATCAATTAACCACATTAAAAGCAATGCTACCGCAAAAGCCATGATTACGTTACCAACAAAGGCAATAAATTGCGATCGAAATAAACGAGCAAATAATGTTGCAAACGCACTATGTTGTTCTGTTGTTGATTGGTTTTTTCGACCTTCCTCTATCGCTTTAATAATGAACGAAGCTGTCATTGCAGGTTGTTTGGTTGCTAATGCAAACCCACATAAATAAATGACAATAAACCCAAATGCATAATTAAGACTGTAGAGCACTGCAAAACCAAAATCGCTGGTGTTGGCTTTAGAAAGCAGTACTTTAAAAATACATAAAAACGCCACCACAAACCCTGCCCCCAATGAAGCTTTAAACATAGAAAAATATTCTTTGGGTGATTCTGTAATGTAATGTTCGCCCGTTTTAGCGGTGTATTGCGTAATTTCGTAAGATACTACTTGCGTACTTTCAGAAACTAACTGTTTCACATTGTTTTTATAGCAATTGTATTCTATTAGTTTTAACGATAGATTTATGGTGTTTACCAATCGATCTTTAGGTTCGTTTACTACCAAAAAGTCCATTAAAATTTTGATCCGATCTAATTGCTGACGAATACGTAACAAACTTTGATTAACTTTTAAAGTGATACCAAAAACCGAACTGTTTTTATAAGCGTGTTTTATTAATTCTACACATTGGTTGTACAAAATAACCAATTGTTTGTAATTAAGATCGTTTGAGTCCACGAATTGTATTTCTCCCTTTCGCAATCGATTTTCAATCTCTAAAAATTCGTTCTCAAACCCTAAAAACGGACTCGCCAAGTGGTTATATTTTGGAATCATGTTTAAAATACTGGTTTCCATTGATCGCCCACCCATGCGTTGAGTCAACAATCCCATAGAATAAAGTATTTCTGACATTGGCCCGCTTTCCGCTTTATTGAAATCGTAAATATCCTTTATTTTTAGGATTTCCATCAGTTCAATTAATTCAGTCAGTGGAATTTTGTTGATCCAAATAAAATCATTTTCCTTATAAAAAACCTGATTTAAGACGTATTCTAAGGTATCTTTTTGGGGTTGATAAGGTAATAACTTTGCCGATATTCTTTTTCTAACTTCATACAAAAAATCAGAATCTTGAAGAATTCCTGCATCTGAAGTCATTAAATGAAACTTTCTGCCCGATAAGATATTTTTCAGATAATCGCTAAGTATAAAACGGTGGGTGTCAAACTCAATTAAATGATTCAATAGCTCTCGCAAGGTTATATTTGCAACAGCTTTAGGGTTTTTCGGTCTAAAATACCGCACCAAATCATAGAGAAAATATAAGTTGTCTTCTAAAATAATTTCATCTTGAACAATATATTTTGCGAAGATCTCATCAATGCCTTTATAAGTATGTTGTCTTTTTACTAAACTCATAAATTGTTTTTTACGATATTTGATTTTCTAAATTATTACCATGATAGAAATTGAAAGAAAATACAGCGTTAAAAATAATACTTTTTTAGCGAATGCTAAAGAAAGCTATAAGATAACTCAGGGTTATTTAAATTCTGATAAAAACCGAACCGTTCGTGTGCGTATTAAAGGCGATAGAGGTTTTATTACCGTTAAAGGAATCAGCTCGACCGATGGTTTATCGCGCTTTGAATGGGAAAAAGAAATTGCTGTTCATGAGGCAGAAGCACTTTTACAGTTGTGTGAGGATTTTATAATTGATAAAACGCGCTATTTAATACCTTTTAAAGAGGTGGTGTTCGAAGTTGATGTTTTTGAAGGTGCCAACCAAGGTTTAATTATTGCTGAAGTAGAACTTAATTCGACCAATCAAAAGTTTGATGTCCCTGATTGGTTGGGTGATGAGCTTACAGGCAACGAACGTTATTACAATGCTTATTTAAGTAATTATCCGTTTACTACTTGGAATGATTAAGCAGTTCTAATTTAACAGATAATTTTCCTGCTTTTTTATCGTGCGAAATAGCATCAAACGCCTTTTTACTTAAATCAATTTCCAACCCTTTGGTAAAAGGTCCGCGATCGTTTATAGTAACTATTACGCTTTTGTTATTAACCAAATTAGTCACTAACACTTGGCTGCCAAAAGTTAAAGTTTTGTGTGCAGCAGTAAGTTTGCTGTTAGAAAATATATCGCCATTGGCGGTTTTTCTGCCATTAAACTTATTGTGGTAATAACATGCAAAAACCTCATTTTTGTATAATGAGGTTTTACTGTTTTTAGTAATACTTGCCGTTTTACAACTTGCAAAAAGCATTACCAATACTATAATAAAAAGGCTATAACGCAAATTCATTTAAATCTAAGTCGGTTGGGATTGCAGCAATGGTATTTAGTTCTTCTTGTAATTCCACCTTTTTTTCTTGGTAATCTTCGGGTAAAACTTCAATTTTAACATTTAATACTCCATTGTTTTTATTTTGAGCCAAATCCATAAAGGCTTTTTTGCTTAAATCTAATTGTCTTCCTTTTATAAAAGGTCCACGATCGTTGATTTCTACAATAATTTCTTTACTGTTTTTTAGATTTGTAACACGCACTTTAGTACCAAATGGTAAGGTTTTATGTGCTGCCGTGTAGTTTTTGTTGTTAAAAATACTACCGCTTGCTGTTTTTCTACCGTTGAATTTATCGTGATAATACGATGCCAAGGTTTTTTCGTGAACCACTTCAACCTCATCTTCTAAAGCTTCTAACTCGGTATTAATTTTAATTAATTCACTGTTTAGTTCTGCTTTTTTTTCGGTGATTTCAGAAGAATCGTTACTGAAATTTGAATAAGAAACCGCATCTACATACGCCATTTCTTTGCCCATTACCACATCGGTTGTGTTTTGTTCATCGGTTTGATGTGTGGTAAAACTAAATATACCTGTAATAGTAAGAATTCCAGCAATAATAAAATAGTAATGCCTCTTCATAATTGAAAACTTTTAATTAAACATTTGCTATAAAGCTTCAAACTTGCAAAAGTTAACCTAACCTTTTAAGGGTTAGGTTGATTTTTATAACCATGTACCCCAAGGAATTCTCGATAAAATCAAGATCGTTCCAATAGCATACATAATTCCAATAGATTTGAATTTCGCTTTGTTGGTAGCTGCTTTTTTATGCTTAGACCAACCTATGGTAATTAATACTACTGCAATAATATTAATTAATGGATGTTCTAAAGCGTACAGTCGCAAAGTACTGTCTTTCATAGCTACCGAAAAAGACTGAACTAATGGAGATACAAAATAAAGTATGATTCCAATAAGCAATTGCACGTGTGTAAAAATTAAAGCAAATAACGATAATTTACGATCGTTATCTTTAAACTCTTTGTTTGATGTCATTCCGATAATTGCGTTTATAGCCGCTACTACTAATAAGATTAGCGCTAAATAAGCAATGTAAGAATGCGCATGTTGTAAACCTGTATACATAATTTATATTATTGTTGTTTGCTCGCAAATATAGTCTTTTTTATACACAAAATACCATATTTAATTTTTGCACAAAAGCAAAGGTACTGAAATGCAACAACATAGCCAAATTGTAGTTGAAATATTTGATATTTTTAACAAAACCTTACCATGTAAATCTAAGACCTAAAAAGGTTCTTGCGCCTTGATTTGGGGCATAAATATAACTTGGATCAAATTGTAAACCATACGGGTTTTCAGTAGTTGAAACTGCTTTTCCATCACTATCAAATTGTACATTTTTGTTAAATGGATCATGCGACCGGGCAATTAAAAAAGGATTGTTTTTGGTAGGTGTCCAATTTAAAAGATTCTTTACGCCACCATACAATTCAAAATATCTAAATCCGCTATAAGTAAATTGTATGTTTTGTATGCTGTACGTTTTTGAGTAAGGAAGTCGAGGATCTAAATCGCTACTGAGTGGTAACCGCATAGGTCCGTAAATGTTGCCAGAGTAATCAATAGTTGTATGTAGATCATTAAATGTATAGGACACGGTCCAAGTTCCCGAGAATTTTTCGGTAAGCATTTGGGTAGTGCGTACATCGTCTTCTACCTTGCTAACATCTTGCAACGTAACACCAAGCATTATTTTAAGTTTATTGTCATAAACAGCATCTATATTGGCGCTAATTCCTTTTGATTCGGCATATCCATTTAAATTTTTATAAATAATTTGATTGGGATTGGTATCGTAATCCGGAATGATCGAATTGGTAAAATAGGTGTACCATGCCGATGCTTCTGCCTGAAGGATAAAATGGTTAGACAACATCCATGTTTTAAGATAATTGGTGTTGATGTTGAACGATTTTTCTGGTTTTAAATCTTCTAAAACAAGTACATCTCTGGCACCAGATAAAGCTGCATGCTCTTCGGTAAACAAATTCACTACTCTAAAACCACTGCCGGCATTTAACCTTAAAATAGTTCCTTTTTTTGATTCGTACCTAATGGCGGCTCGGGGCGTAAATATAGTTTTATGATCTTTATGATAATCAAAACGCAGGCCTCCTAAAAAGCTAAGACGATTATTCAATTCATACGAATCTTGTATAAAAATACTGGGAATAAAAGTTTCGTCTGCGGTTGCTGTTGCAACGCTGTTGTCATCATAATATTGATAACGACCGGCAACGCCCATTAACAAGTCGTGTTTTCCAAATGTTTTATCCCAATAAAACTGACCAAAAGCTATGTTTTGTTTGGCTAAAAAAGGCGTGTCGCCATACATCGAATTCTGATCGTGAGCAGTTAAAGAAAATTGAGCCGTAATTTTTTCGGTAAAAGGTAATTCGTACAAACCTAATACTTCCCATCGGTTCGTGTAAATCGA
>JAHAYQ010000071.1 GCA_018384465.1 Myroides sp.
AAAAAAGCGAAAAGCAATTCAAAATCATATAAAAAAATTGCTATAAAAGGACGAAAACAACAAGAAGACGTTTGGGATTTGTACAAAAAAGAAAAGTAAAAAAGCTGTCGGTAAAGACAGCTTTCTGTTATTTTAAAGTATAGGTAACCCCAACCATAAATGAACGGTTTAAGTGGGAAGATGATCCATAACTATTTGTATTGGCATATATAGGTTCAATTAAGCCTTGACGCATGCGCGCTTCAATACCAAATTGCTCTGTAATATTATACCCTAAACCAATATTAAAGGTTAAATCAACATCGTTACTAATGGTGTATACTAAATTATCGTAATAAACTCCCGAGCCTTCTGCATAAGTAGGTATGTTTTCTTCAGATACTTTAAAATCTAATCCAGGACCAATATGTAAACTGAATTTATCAAAATTAAACTTGTTGATTAAATTCAAACTTAAATAATCTAAAGGCACATTAGTTGCTTTAATAGCTATATTGCTGCCATTATAATTATCATATCGAACCACTTGTAAATTGTCAGCCCCTTGACGCAAATACAACATTTCAAACTGCATGTTATACACCTTGCCCAACTTTAAAGTACCGTAAGCACCTAAATAGAAATTATTTCTATAATCAGCACCATAACCAGTAACTGTAGAAGATGAAAAACCGCCTTTAAACCCCGGTTTAAAAGACACTTGTGCATTACTGATACCAAATACCAATAAAGCTGCTGCTACGAATATTTTTTTCATAAAAAAGATTTTATGGGTCGAATATACTACTTTTTTATTTACTTGAATAAATAGTTTTTTTACCCGTAGTGCATTATTTATATATAATAAGCTAAAAAACTAAACAGTTATTTTTTTCCACATAGATCTACATTTACTGCTGAACAAATTTTAGGATACATAGCTTTTGTATCGTACAAAATAAACACAGCTTTACTAGGTGTTTTATCAATGATAAAATCTAATTATAGCTTTCGTTTATAAACTTGCTATTAAATAACTATGTTTTCTTTGTGGTTTAAAAATATACAAATCTGTGCATCTGTGGATATTTTATAAGGCACTACGATTTTTTTAAAAAGTAGTATAAACACTTCTTACACTACATTAAGTGTATTGCGCAAGATATTCACGAACTTTACTAAAAATTAAACGATTATGGAATTAGGAATATCAATGTTTGGCGATTTACATTTAGATCAACAAACTCAAAAAAGAAAAAGTCCGCAACAGCGTTTCACCGAAATGTTAGAACAAGTAAAATTGGCTGATGAAGTAGGCTTAGATGTGTTTGAAATGGGCGAACACCACAGAGAAGATTACAGCGTTACCAATCCGCAACTGTTTTTAAGTGCGGCAGCTGCCGTAACTAAAAACATTGAATTAGGGTCGGCAGTAACGGTTTTAAGTTCAAGTGATCCTGTACGATTATTTGAAGATTTCAGTATGTTGGATAACTTATCAAACGGACGCGCACATATCATGGCGGGTCGTGGTAGCTTTATAGAATCGTTTCCGTTATTTGGCTTTAGTTTAGACGATTACGACACCTTGTTTGAAGATAAATTAATGTTGCTTTTAGATTTGGTTCGCAAAAACGGAACGGATATTACTTGGGACGGCAGATTAACACAAAATTTAAGAGATGTAAACCTATATCCAAAACCTGTTCAAGAACAACTTCCCGTTTGGATCGCAGTTGGTGGAACGCCGGCATCGGTTCTTCGTGCTGCTCGTTTAGGTTTGCCCATCACTTTTGCAATTATTGGTGGATTGCCTGTAAATTTTAAACCTTTGGTTGATTATTACAAAGAAAATTATTTAGCGGCAGGTCACGATGCTACAAAAATGCAGATAGGCATTAATTCGCATACTTTTGTTGGAACGTCGAATGGTATAAAAGACGATTATTATCCGTTTTATGCCGCACAAATGGACAATATTGGAAAAAGTCGTGGATGGGCGCCTTTCAGCAAAGACGTTTTTATGAACACCACCCGACCAGAAGGAGCTTATTTTATGGGTGAACCCAATGCAATTATAGATAAAATACTGCAACAACACGAATGGTTTGGTCACACCCGTTTTGTAGGTCAGATGGATGTAGGCGATCCGGATCATAAAATGTTGATGAAATCTATTGAATTATTTGGAACCAAAGTAGCGCCAGAAGTAAAAAAAGCATTACGTAAATAAAAAGTATATCCTGTTGTTTTTCACAGCAGGATATTTATGTTGTAAATTAGTTGTTTGTAAATTATATGTAATGAGTAAATTATTTGAACCGCTAAATTTAAAAAATCATACGTTACAAAACCGTATTGTTGTAGCGCCTATGTGCCAGTACACTGCCGAAAAAGGTTATGCGAACAATTGGCATTTGGTACATTTGGGCCAGTTTGCGATTGGCAAAGCCGGTTTAATTATTCAAGAAGCTACTGCTGTGGCGCCTGAAGGCAGAATTACCTATGGCGATTTGGGTTTATGGGAAGACGGGCAAATTGAAAAATTAAAAGAAATTGTGGGTTTTGTACATTCGCAAGGCAGTTTAATAGGCATACAATTGGCGCATGCCGGCAGAAAGGCATCTACCAACAAACCATGGATTAACCGCAATCAATTTGCGCCCGATCATGAAAATGGCTGGCAAACGGTAGCCCCGTCTACTCTTCCTTATCATGAAAAAGACCATCCGCCTGTTGCCCTTTCTGTTAATGATATTAAACAAATTGTTCAAGATTTTAAAGCGGCAGCACAAAGAGCTGTTACGGCAGGTTACGATATTATTGAATTGCATGCGGCACACGGCTATTTAATTCATCAGTTTTTTTCGCCTTTAATCAATAAACGAACCGATGAATACGGTGGAAGTTTTGAAAACCGCATTCGTTTTTTAATTGAAATTATAGAAGAAGTATCAAAAGTATTAACTACTCAATCGTTATGGGTACGCATTTCTGCTACCGATTGGGCCGATGGTGGTTGGACGAGTTTTGACAGTGTAAAACTGTCGCAGATTTTAAAAAGTATTGGTGTGGAAGTAATTGATGTTTCAACAGGAGGTGCGGTATCGCATCAACAAATTCCCGAACGAGAAAACTATCAGGTGCCTTTTGCTGATCGTATCAAAAAGGAAACTGGCATGATTACCGGAGCTGTTGGATTGATTACCGATGCAAAACAGGCAGAACAAATTTTACAGAATAACGAAGCTGATTTTATAGCGATAGCTCGAGGTTTTTTACAAAATCCACATTTGGTCTATGAATTTGCGAAAGAATTAAATGTTGCTATTAATTGGGCACCACAATACGAACGCGGTAAAGAATCGTTTTAATTAAACGCAGTACATGTTTGCAGTTGTATATTTATTTTTTGCCCCACAGATGCACAGATTTGTATGTTTTTTAAACCAGAATAGAAAACATAGTTATTTAGGGATTATTAGCAAGTTATAAACAACAAAAGAGATCATAGTTTTTATCTTTGATAAAACACATAGTCAGGCTATGTTTATTTTGTAAAATAAAAAAATATGTATTCTAACATTGTTCAACAGTAAATGCAGAACCTATGTGGTGTTTATTTTTTTCCACAGATGCTCAGATCTATTTTAAATCATTTTTAAATCATTCAAAAAATTAAGAAATCTGTGAATCTGTGGCTAATTAATAATGATCAGGTAAAGCAAACTACAATTTTATCTTTTACCACGCCACTACTTGCACGCCCGGAGAATAATGCTCTTTTTAAAAAAGTGATGGATTTTCTTTGTTGGGATAAGGCAAATCTAACTGAAATTGTTCGTTGAGTTTTTTAATAAAATAGGTAGCTAACAAAGGCGATTCAACTTCTAAATTTTGATGAATAAAAAAGTATAATTTTTGCAAACCGGCTTTTCGCCAATCGTTCACAACGTTTAACCAATCATCTAAACGTTCGTAATCTCCCGGAAAATTGGCGCCAACATAGCGTATAAATGCAACGTTGTTTGTTAATCGCTGATGCACCATATCACGTCTGCCTGCGGTATCAACAATAATATTGGTCACATTGTTTTGTTGCAGTAATTCGCAATAGTCATTAAAAATGGTTTTATCTGTGAACCATTCTTCATTTCGAACCTCAACAGCCAATGGAAAACCTTTTGGAAAACTCTCTATAAAATGCTTTAAACGATCAAAATCTTTTGGTTTGAAATTTTCATGCATCTGCAGAAAAATCATTCCCAATTTTTC
>JAHAYQ010000076.1 GCA_018384465.1 Myroides sp.
ACCAACAGTAATTAAACTACTGTTGGTGTTTTAAAAACTAATATAACCCATCCTAAATGAAAAAATTAACAACCTTAGCACTATTGCTAACCGCAACCCTACAAGCCTTTGCAGGCGAAATAAAAATAACGGCAAACCTAACAGGCTTTACAGATACTGCCGTGGTATATTTAATAGGTGAGCAAACACCTATTGCTTACCAAACATTGACACAAGGCAAAGTAGAATTAACTGCCGAAGTTGCCGAAACACCAGAAAGTTATATGATGTATATTGTAGATAACAACCAACAATATTACACCGTATTGTATGTAGCCAATGAAACCATAGAAATAACAGCAAATAAAGAAGATTTCCCATATCAGGTAAAGGTCACCGGTTCTAAACATCATGTTATAAAAGCAAAATTAGACGAATTGCAACTATCTTTACAACAACAAGGCGAAGTAATACGCACAGAAATGATAACTTTACAACAAACTACTGAGTGGCAAAAACCTGAAGTACAAGAAAAATATCTTGGGAAAAATGGTTTGGCAACAAAACTTGCAGAATCATTAAAACAAATTGAAGCCGATTTTATATTAAACAATTTTGATACTTCTTATGCGCAATCTTTATTACAATACAACACAGCCTCATTTGATCATCAAGAATTTTATAAAGCAGTATATGCAAAGATGTCTCCTGAACAAAAGCAATCTAAAATTGGCCAACGATATTTGTTAGCATCACAGAGCAAACGCTTAACAAAAGGAGATGATTTTATTGAGATAAACCTTTTAGATAAAGATTTAAATGCTAAAAAATTAAGCGATTATTTTAATAAAGATAAAGAATATGTTTTGGTTGATTTATCATCGGTAAGCTGTCCAAGTAGTAACCAGTCATTTCCTATCACAAAAAGTTTTACCGATAAATATGTAGATAAACTACAAGCCGTAAGCGTATTACAAAGTCATGATGCAGCTACTTACCAACAATTTGGTGCTTTAAGTACAGAAAATTGGGCAGTGGTTTATGCCGAAGATTTTACAAATACCGATACGTACATTCAATACCAGGAAAATGCCACACCTACCTTTTTATTGTTTGATAAAAACGGAAAACTAATTGACCGTTGGACGGGTGCCTTACTTCATCAACAAAAATTAGAACAATACTTTGGAAAATTATAATCAATGAAAAAAACGAAAGCTTTTTTTGAAAAATATTTGCCCCACATATTAGCAGTCACAGGAGTGATTTTGATTGCAATAGGGTTGTTATATTAAGCAAATAACCAATGACACACGGATTTTTTATAATTAGGAATGAAGTAATCTTCTTATAATTAGGAATTATGATACATTACGAATATTCAAAAAATATAAACCGTGTGATAGTAAAATGTCAAAACTAAAATTGTTCATTAATAAACTACTCAACTTTCAGTCATAGGTTTGAGTCTGGACTGAAAGTCCGATTTAAAACCACAGATTAAAAGACTTACACAGATTTTTTATAATCCTAAAAATCCTTTAATCTGTGGTAAATAATTTTTGTAAACTCAAAGTGTTGCACTAAAAGTACATAATGAACTCATTTATACTTTTTTGGATAATGCTCCATAGGAGCAACCAGTTGATAGAATGATATTATTTACAAAATACTAGCTCCGTTAGGAGCGACCTGCTAACTTTAAAGGTCGCTCCTAACGGTGCTTTTTTCACGAATCGTCGATTTTTTTTTACAGTTCGTCCCTATGGGACTTTTAAGTTTCGTTTAGAAAAAAAGTTTAAATCACTTCAATTTTTACTAACGAATATAACCAAGAAACTCCGACAATGTTCCACACTGTCGGAGTTTGCTTTATATTAATTATCAGCAAATTATTTATTCAGCTTACTATGTTTTTTACTATACACAAAGTAAATTATTAAGCCTAATCCCAACCAAATAGCTAAACGTTCCCAACTTTCACCAGGAAGCGAAATCATCATTACTACACAAACAATTATTCCTAAAATAGGCACTAACGGTACAAAAGGGGTTCTAAACGGTCGTTCGGCATCGGGCTGTGTTTTACGCAATACCAAAATGCCAATACACACTAAAGTAAAAGCAAACAAGGTACCAATACTTACCATGTGACCTAATTCTGAAACCGGCACAAAACCAGCAAATACGCTCACAAAAACCATAAAAATAAGATTGGTTTTCCATGGCGTTTGTCTTTTTGAAAGATCAGAAAACATTTTAGGCAATAAACCATCTTTACTCATGGAATAAAACACGCGACTTTGCCCTAATAACATCACCAAGATAACCGACGTATATCCAGCAATAATGGTAACAATTAAAGCGGTATTTAAAAAGTGGTATCCTGTTTTAGCAAAGGCGGTTGCCACTGGTTTTGCATCGCCTTTAAACATTAGGTAATTTTCTAAGCCCGTTAAAACATAAGCAAATAACACATATAATATAGTACAAATTATAAGCGATCCTATAATACCAAAAGGCATCCCTTTCTTAGGGTTTTTTGCTTCTTGGGCTGCCGTACTAACGGCATCAAATCCAATAAAAGCAAAGAAAACAACCCCGGCTGCACGCAAAACACCACTCCAACCATATTCGCCAAAATGCTCCCCTGTTAAAAAGGCTGTAAACGATAATTCACCGCTTTTTACCATTTCTTCTCCCACGTTAGTAGGTATAAACGGATCGTGGTTTGCCGGATCGATAAACTGCCAACCCAACGCTATAAAAATAATAACTACCGCTACTTTTAAAATAACCAATAAATTATTTAATCGAGCTGATTCTTGTGTGCCGCGCATTAATAGTAACGACAATAAGCATACGATCACAATAGCCGGAACGTTAATCATTCCTCCTTCAAACGGACCTTTTAGGAATTGTTCGGGTATTTCTAAATTAAATATTTTGAGTAATTCATTAAAATATTGCGACCAGCTAACGGCTACCGTAGCCGATGCCAACGCATATTCTAACACCAAATCCCAGCCGATAATCCAAGCAATAAATTCGCCCATAGTGGCATAAGAATAGGTGTAGGCGCTACCTGCTACCGGCAACATCGAAGCAAATTCGGCATAACACAAGCCCGCAAATGCGCAACCCAAAGCTGCAATCATAAACGACAAAGCTACCGCCGGCCCTGCGTTTTCTGCTGCTGCAATACCTGTCAATGAAAACAAACCAGCACCAATAATGGCACCTACTCCCAAAGCAACTAAGCCCCAAGAACCAAAGGTTTTTTTGAGTGTTCCTTCGCCCTGTTCATTGGCTTCAGCAACTAATGATGCAATAGATTTTTTTGAAAAAATACCCATACAGTCTTTTTTAGGATTAAAATGATCAACACACCTTCTTATAAAAGATGTTATTTAAAAACAAAGAGCGGTTGCTTAACGGTTTCCAGAAAAATAAATACTGAGGTAAGTAAAAAAAATAGCCGAACCCTTTATAATTATTTCTTTACAAAACGTTGAACCAATCTGTAAATGTTAATAATATTAACATTCAAATATATAATAAAATTTCTAAGATACCTTTTCAAAAAAGGAGTTTCTATTAGAAAAAAGACAAGGAAACGGCATTATTTTTGTACAAACCACCCGGTTTCTTCCTTATATCTTAGAGTAAAATCACGGACAATAAAAGCTGTATTCGGGTTTTTATCTTTACCTAAAACGGCAAAAGGTGTGGGTTCTTTAATAAGTTTAGCCTTAGCAGTTGCTTTGGTTTTTGAAGTAAGCTTTAACTCTACATCTGCATTTTCCTGAATGGTAAACAAATAGGTTTTAACTTCGGCTTTGCTCTTTTTTTGATCAACGATAAAAGGAGAAGCATGCGCGGTTAAAGCTACATTTACCACCCAAATAGAATCTTTTGCTAAAAACTTTTTTCGCATATTGGTGGTGGTTAAAAGCAATAAATCTTGTTCTTGTAGCTGTTTTAAATGTTCAATTTCAAGAGCATCTTTATTCAGGCGCAGTTTTCGTTCACCTATATCAATGGTCGTTGTTTCAAAAACAGGGTTTTTCTCTGCGTAACTTTTTAAAAGACCGGTAGCTTGTTTTACAGACAGTTCTTTTGACGAGCAAGCGGCAAGTATAAGAACCAAAAACAGTAAGGAAATTTTCTTCATTTCAGATAATTTTAAGTAAATATAGCGAAAGAAGAAAAATAAAAAAACCTTCAAAACTATTTTTTGAAGGTTTTTAGTAGAGGCATCTAGCGGATTCGAACCGCTGTAGACGGTTTTGCAGACCGCTTCCTAGCCACTCGGACAAGATGCCTTGTATATTTGTGTTTGCAAATCTACTACAAAAATTTTGATTTTAAAACAACCGTTCTAAAATTATGCACGGTATTCTTCCATTACAATGGTAACTTGCTCAACATCACCACCAATAGGCGGATTAATTTTTGAAACTTCAATTAAAATTGTTGAAACCATAGGTAATTCGTCAAAAATACGCACAATAATTCGGCGTGCCACATGTTCTAACAGCTTAGACCGAATAGCCATTTCTTCTTTTACGATCTTATTCAAGTGCACATAATCAACCGTATCAGCCAACTCATCCGTTTCTGCTGATGTGCGCAAATCGGCTTTTATTTCTAAATCAACCCGATAGTCTGATCCTATTTTAGCTTCTTCTACCAAACAACCGTGATTCGTAAAAACACGGATATTTTTTAAACGAATAATTCCCATATAATTTATTTCAGGTTTCAAGTTCAAAGTTACTAACTTTTTATCTGTTTTTTTATGAACTTTAAACATTAAACTTTAAACATTTTCTATCTTTGCATATAAAGATAGAAATACAATGTCAACAAAAGAAAAATCATTGAATTTTATAGAACAAATCATTGAAGAGGATCTTAAAAATGGTTTGTCAACCGATAAATTGCGTTTCCGTTTTCCGCCAGAGCCAAACGGATATTTACACATTGGTCACGCATCATCTATTTGTTTAAACTTTGGTTTAGGAATTGATTACAATGCGCCAGTTAATCTGCGTTTTGATGATACCAACCCTGCTAAAGAAGAACAAGAATTTGTTGATGCTATTAAAAACGATGTGGAATGGTTAGGCTTTAAATGGGATCAGGAAGTATATGCTTCAGACTATTTTCAACAGTTATACGACTGGGCTATTGAATTGATTAAGAAAGGGAAAGCCTATGTTGATAATCTTTCGGCAGAAGAAATTGCACAACAAAAGGGAACGCCAACACAAGCAGGAGTTAATTCTCCCAACCGAGATCGTTCAGTTGAAGAAAATTTAGATTTATTCCAACGAATGAAAAACGGGGAGTTTGTAGAAGGTGCTTATATATTACGCGCCAAAATTGATATGGCATCGCCAAATATGTTAATGCGCGACCCGATTATGTACCGCATCATCAATGCATCGCACCACCGCAC
>JAHAYQ010000078.1 GCA_018384465.1 Myroides sp.
TGTGCAATATTGTACAATGATTGTTTGGCACCGGTAGAAACCACAATATTCGCTGGATTATAATTTAAACCGTTATCACGTTGAAATTTTTTTACAATAGCTTGTTTTAGTTCCAAATATCCATCTACTGGCGGATAGGTACTCCAATTTTCATCGATTGCCTTTTTTGCGGCTTCTTTTATAAAATCGGGCGTATTAAAATCGGGTTCTCCTAAACTTAAACTTATGATATCTTTACCTAATGCCGTTAACTCTCTAGCTTTTGCAGCCATTGCCAAAGTTTGTGAAACAGATAAATTATTAATTCTATCTGACAAATGTGGTACACTCATTTTTTCTTAAAATTTATACTCTCAAAGGTACTAATATTGTCGTGGAAAATGAAATAGAGGAATTGATTTTTAATAAAGATTTTTTTATTTTTTTATGAATTTTAATACTTCTGACTGACCTTGCATTTTCACGAAATAAATTCCTGATTTTAGATGACTTGCATCTATAATTACTGATGATTGATTAGTTATATCAATAATCTGAACCATCTGCCCTAATGAATTGTAAATAGATAATTTATCAGAGGTATTTGTTTCAGCAGCAATTCCAATAATTAATTCACTGTCTGTAATATTTGAAGATTCAAACCACATAAGTGATTTTTTATCAAACGTTTGCGTAGCTAAAGGCTCATTAACTTGAAACTGCATTACTACTGGCAAATGATCGCTCATATTATACAGATTATTTCTTAATGTTAGCGAATACGTTCCGGTGCAAGTGGCATCGTTTACACTTTTATTCAAGCAGTTTCCATTATTTCCATACGCTTGATAACTTCCATTCACATACGAAAAACGAGCACTTGTATTAAAATTTTCGCTCATCATAATAAAATCAAATCGATCGTCTAATCCACCCGAAGCTCCTGCATTTGCTCCGCCACCAAAACCAGCGCTAGATTCTCGGGTACTTTGCGTGTGTAAATAACTGAACGACGCATTGTCTTGCCAGCTTCCTGGAGCGTTTATAGGATCAATTAATTTTATAGCATTCGCAGGATTTAAAATTTGTTGGTAACCAATTTCTGTTGAATTATAAAAATTAAAATCACCAGCAAAAAGTACATGCGTATTGGGTTGTGTTAAATTTTGCAATTCTTGGGTAACTACCTCAACCATATCAAACCGCATTTGTCTATTTGCAGGTCCTGTGCTCGATTTTAAATGCGCTACGAAAACCTCTAAATATATAGGATCATTACTTTCTACATTTAACTCAAAAGAATAATGATCAATATTACGATAAACGGTAGGCAAGGTTTGTTGATTGACTAATGTAAGTTTTCGTGTATTGAAATAAACCATATTTTGCAATGGATCTGACGGCTTTGAAAGATCCGCTACGAAATTAGCCCTTGCATACGAATCTACTTGATTTTGAAGGGAGGTATTCAAAATTAAATCGGCTCCTTGTTCTGAAACCAATTCACATACCATGAACAAATCGGGTTGGTATTCATCTAAAATATCTCGTAAAATTAACTGTCGATCTTGAGGTAACGAATTAGGGAATTTAAACACATTGTAAAACATGGCATTCAGCGTTTCTTGCGAATACGAAACCAATGAAATACAAAATAGTAAAGTAGTAATTATTTTTTTCATAACATAAAATTTTAAAATAGCAAAGAAACAAATTTAGTGTTATCTGAGAGTTATCGGTTTAAAAATAATGTTTACTATATAAATATACTTTATTTTGTGGATTCAAAGTTCTATTTTTGCTAAAAATTAAAGACATGAAAGAAATTTTAGCTCAATTCCCTGATTTAACCGATGCACAAATTACACAGTTTGAACAACTTTATGATTTGTATCAAGATTGGAATGCTAAAATTAACGTTATCTCACGCAAGGACATTGACGAATTATATACCAAACACGTACTACATTCGTTAGGTATTGCTAAAATCATGCAATTTAAACCGAATACTTCGGTGATGGATGTTGGAACAGGAGGCGGTTTTCCAGCGATTCCGTTAGCAATCTTATTTCCTGAAACTAAATTTTATGCCATAGATGTTATCGCTAAAAAAATAAAGGTGGTAAACGAAGTCGCAACTGCTTTACAACTACAAAACATAAAGGCCGAACAAAAAAGAGCCGAACTGGTTACCGATAAATTCGATTTTATTGTAAGTCGTGCCGTGACCAATATGCCAGATTTTGTAACATGGGTAAAAGGAAAAACAAAAAAGCAATCGGTTCACGAATTAAAAAACGGCATTTTATATTTAAAAGGTGGCGACTTGACCGATGAGTTAAAAGACTTCCCAAAAGCTACCTTATATAATTTGAGCGATTTTTTTACCGATGAATTTTTTGAAACCAAAAAAGTGGTACACTTACCGTTTTAATACATTTTTTTACGGCTTTACTTTCCAAATTTGATCCGCAAATGGTAAATATTCGGGCAAAGCAGCCGAGCCGTACCACGTGTATATTTCGTAATCAAGTAAGTTGTTTTGAATAGCAGGATCGGTTAACAACAAGTGTTTTGCCTCATCAAGGGTGGAAACATTGTTTAGAATAAAAAGTCCTCGGTAATTATTTTCATTAATGCATTTTAAGCTGTACTAAGTTGTACAACGAAAATCAATAATAAGCACTATTTTTTCATTACGATCTTAAAATTTTATCCATGGCCTTACCTTTAGCCAATTCATCAATTAACTTATCTAAATATCTGATTTGTTGCATTAATTGCTCTTCTATTTCTTCTACGCGATATCCACAAATAACTCCTTTTATTTTATCAACATTTGGGTTTATTTGTGGTGCTTGATTAAAAAAATCTTCAAAATTGGTTTTATCATTAAGAATACGTTCTAAATCTTGTTGATTATAACCGGTTAGCCAAAAAATAATTTCATGCACCTCTTGTTTAGTTCTGTTTTTTTTCTCGGCCTTGGTGATATAATGCGGATAAACACTTGAAAACGCCATTTTATAAACTCGTGAATTGTCTTTTTTCATCTTAAAATTAATCTTGATATAAGTCTTTTAAAGTTGTTGTTAAGTCTGGAAATAAAAATTGATAATTAGTTGCTGTTAGCTTTTCGGGCTTTACATATTGACTTGATAATACGAGTGCCGAACGTTCACCCAAACCTAATTTTATTACAAATTCAGGAATATTTGGTAACCATAAAGGTTTGTTTAATTGGTTAGTCAATGTTTTTAAAAATTGCTGCTGTTGCATAGAATTAGGAGATACAAAATTAAAAACTCCTGGAATTTGCTTTTGTAAAAGATGCTCTATACCGTGCACTACATCTTTATAATGAATCCATGACATCCATTGTTTTCCATTACCTAAATTGGCACCCATTCCCCTTTTTACCACTTTTGCCAATTCGTGCAAAACACCATGATCTTTTGATAAAACCAAACCGAAACGGACGATAGCTGTTTTAATTTCCAAGTTTTCAAACCTTTTATTAGCTGCTTCCCACTCTTTACAAACTTTAGCTAAAAAATCAGTTCCATAAAGTTCATCCTTTTCTGTATAGATAGCACTTTCTGATGAGGGATAAATACCAATTGCCGAAGCGTTTATAATGTATTTTACTTGATGTTCTGTTGATTGCAAGGCATTATAAAGCGTGTTAGAACAATTAATTCTACTTTGAAGAATTTGTTTTTTATTAAAAGCTGACCATTTACAGTTAATAGTATGCCCCGCCAAATTTACAATGACATCAACTCCTTTTAAACAGTTTAAATCGATTTCATTTTTAGAAGGATTCCATAGAAAACTACAAATATTGCTTGTTTCTGTTAATTCGTCAGTAGACATGGTCAAATAATTAACCTGATACTTTTTACGCAACAATTCATCGCACAATGCCGAACCTATAAATCCTGTAGCACCAGTAATTAGAACCCTCATACTATTTAGCTTTTAAAGTCCATTCAAATTCATAAACTCCTACCCTATCACCTTTTTCGTCGTAACCTTCAGAACGAACCCAAAACGAAATACCATCTTTACTGTTTACAGCTTCATTTATTTTTTCTTTAATTAAATCGCCATCGGTACATTTAAAAGTAATCATTCCCCGTGCTTTCTTGGTAAATTGTGATTTTTGGTTCAACACCAACATCGATATCTTTTTATTTGATTCTTTAATTCCTCTCATAACCAAAGCTCCTGTAGTTAATTCGGCAGCCATATTTTGGACGGCGAAATACATAGAATTAAACGGATTTTGATTAAACCAGCGATGCTTTACCCGCACGGTACAATAATCTGTACCTAAGGCATAAACGCGCACCCCACAAAAATAAGCCGATGGCAGGTTTTTAAAAAGATATAAATTTAAATTTCTTACGGTGAATTCCATACTAATAAAGGTTTACAGCTAATTTACAAAAAATCACAACATGAGAGAAATATTTATATTTGTTAAATTATTGTTAATTATTAGTACTATGTAATACAAAGTACAAGCTTTTGTATATATCTTTGCTATATCAAAATGAAACAATAAGGTAAAAACGCAGATGACTGTAAGCCGAAAATTAAAAACAACACATTTCTTATACTGTTATTAATTTGAATAGTTTACTCAATCACCAAAAAAGGTTTACGTTGTCTGCTTTTACTTTTAACCTTAAAATATAAGTTCTATGAATATTGAAAACACAAAAGCGCAAATGCGCAAAGGGATTCTAGAGTTTTGTATTCTTTCGGTTTTAAAAGATAAAGATTGTTACACATCTGAAATTTTAGAAATACTTAAAGAAGCAAAATTACTGGTGGTAGAAGGCACGGTATATCCGTTATTAACTCGGTTAAAAAACGATGAACTTTTAAGTTACCGTTGGGAAGAATCAACTTCAGGTCCACCCAGAAAATATTACAGATTAACAGAGCAAGGCAATGAATTTTTAAAAGAATTAGCCGTAACCTGGATAGAATTAAGCGACGCAGTGAACATTATAACAAAACCAAATAGCCATGAATAAAACCGTAACCATAAACATAGCCGGACTTGTTTTTCATATCGATGAAAATGCATACCACAAATTAGACTCATATATTAATGCTGTAAAAAATTCGATTCAACAAGACGGCGAAGAAGAAATTATAGCCGATATTGAGTCAAGAATAGCCGAGCTTTTTGCCGAGCGTATAGATCCTCACTCAGGGGTAATCCTCATGAATAATGTAGATGAAATTATAAACATTATGGGTAAACCCGAAGATTATATTATTGAGGAAGAACCTGTTAGGACAAACAACTATTCATCTAACACCAAACCTTACAAGAAAATTTACCGCGATGGTGAAAAGCGTGTTTTTGGAGGAGTTTGTTCAGGCTTAGGACACTATTTTAACATAGATCCTGTTTGGATTCGCATCATTTTTATTTTACTTGTATTGTTATATGGCACCAGCTTATTGGTTTATTTTATCTTGTGGATTGTAATACCAAAAGCCAACACCGTATCTGAAGTTTTAGAAATGAAAGGTGAACCTGTGAATATATCGAACATCGAAAAACAATTTCGGCAGAGCGTTTCAACATCTTATCAAACGATAAAAAACAACGGAAAATCGGCAGCAGAAGTCATTCGAAAAGTTTTTGGAATTATTTTAATTACCTTTTCAATAATTTCCATATTTGGTAGCTTTTTTGCACCGATTGCATTCACTGCACAGAAAGACTTTATATTTGGTAATTTGATTACTTACAACGAGGCTGCAATTGGCATTCCTTTTTGGATATTAAACCTCAGTTTATTTTTAGTAAGTTGTTTGCCTTTTTTGGTACTTTTACTTTGTGGAATTAAATTACTAAATCCAAAATTAAAACACATAGGATTAACTTCAGCTATTTTAGGATTTATTTGGTTGGTGGCACTGTTTATTTTTGCTTATGTTATGATTAATGTTAATTTAAAGAAAGATAAAATCGAAGAGTTTTTTAAAGAAAGATACGAAACCACTGTTTCAAAATCCGATTTAACTATTGCACCAACCGATACACTTAAAGTTATCTTTCAAAGAGATCCAAGAATTTATACCGTTAATGACTCAGTAAGTGATAATTTGCGATATAGTGAAATTGACGACATTGATGTTAAATTTTATCAATCAAATACTGAAAATGCCTATATAGAAATTGAAGAAAAAATATTTAACAACAAGTTTATAAGGATTACCACAAGTGGATCTTCGGATATTTCTGTAAACACATCAAAATTTAGTAACACATTAAATTATAATTATTTAATAAAAAGTGATACTTTAGTGCTTTCAAATTCGCTTTTGGCAACTAAAAACAATTTTACCGACGATAATAAAGTAAAAGTTAAAGTTTATGTAATGCCAAATCAAAAAATAAAATTAAATGGTAATGATAAAGATTTCATTTCTAACGACATAGATCAAGGAATTCATTACTATAAATTTAACCAACATGGCAAATTAACAAACACAAACGATATTATAAATTAAATACTCAAAGCTTATGTTCTACTTACTATTATTAATTGGTCAAACTTTAATTGATCTTGCAAAGAGTTTATTTTAAAGTATAAAGTCGCTTTTTTTTGAAAGCGACTTTTTTTGATAAAAAAAATCCTTTTCACATGAAAAGGATTTTTTATAACTAACAAACAAAACTTATGCTTGTTCTTGTTCTTTTTTAGCTTTATTTTCTTTAATTAAGTCAATAGCTCCTCCAAAAGCCCAGTAAATTACAAAGCTAATTAAGAAAAACATCAACCAGAAGCCCATTATTAAAACGGTCAATCCTATTAAAAAAGCTATAAATTGTTGAAATTCAAACATGATTCCGGAATTTTTTGTGTATACGTTTACAAAGATAAACCTAAAGTTTAACAACCCAAACAAAATCTTAATAAAATCTAAATTTTCTTTAATTGTTGAACATTGAGAACTATTTGTTGTATCTTTATTTATAATAATTATAAATAATTTTCTCATGGAATATCGACTTGAAAAGGATACGATGGGTGAAGTTAAAGTACCTGCCGACAAATATTGGGGTGCCCAAACGGAAAGATCCCGTAATAATTTTAAAATTGGGAACCCAGCATCTATGCCTATTGAAATTATTGAAGGATTTGCATACCTTAAAAAAGCCGCTGCATTTACTAATTGTGATTTGGGTGTATTATCTAAAGAAAAACGTGATGCTATAGCTACAGTATGCGATGAAATATTGGCAGGTAAATGGCACGATCAATTTCCTTTAGTTATTTGGCAAACGGGTTCAGGCACGCAATCAAACATGAACATGAACGAAGTAATTGCAAATCGGGCACAAGTTTTAGCTGGTTTTAAAATCGGTGAAGGTGAAGCTGTTTTAAAACCTAATGATGATGTAAACAAATCGCAATCGTCTAACGACACATTTCCCACAGGTATGCACATTGCAGCCTATAAAGCGGTAGCAGAAATCACTATACCTGGCGTAGAGCAACTACGCAATACACTAGCAAAAAAAGCAGAAGAGTTTAAAGATGTTGTAAAAATAGGTCGTACCCATTTAATGGATGCTACTCCTCTAACCTTAGGACAAGAATTGTCAGGTTACGTTGCCCAATTAAATCACGGGTTAAAAGCGCTGAAAAACACATTAAGCCATTTATCTGAAATTGCTTTAGGTGGTACAGCTGTAGGAACCGGATTAAACACACCAAAAGGATACGATGTTTTAGTAGCAAAATATATAGCTGAATTTACAGGACATCCATTTGTTACAGCCGAAAATAAATTCGAAGCACTGGCTGCTCACGATGCGCTTGTAGAAACACACGGCGCATTAAAACAATTGGCAGTAGCGCTTAATAAAATAGCTAACGATATTAGAATGTTAGCATCGGGACCTCGTTCAGGAATTGGCGAAATTATAATACCAGAAAACGAACCTGGATCTTCTATCATGCCAGGAAAAGTAAACCCCACACAATGCGAAGCACTTACCATGGTTGCCGCTCAAGTTATGGGCAATGATGTAGCTAT
>JAHAYQ010000084.1 GCA_018384465.1 Myroides sp.
ATTTTACGATTACTGCTTTTTTTATGGTTGAACTTGTGCTGTCTTATTGTTATTTTTCGATTTACCGACGCAATTAAATACAAGTTCCCTTACCCGTAAAAGTTAATTCACAGAGGCAAGTGTGTTTTCGATAAGATAGGCTTTTGGCGGACCTCTTTGCCCAAAAACATGCAACGTAACCAGATTTCCAACTTTACAACAAAAACATTTTCTATGTTGTGTTTTGATTTCGATTTCGGGTCTTACAACATTTAAATGCTCTTGTAATTGTTGCAGTTTGCCACGTTTCCAACTGCTACTTAAAATACCGTAATGCCTGATTCTTACAAAACGTTTGGGTAAAATATGAAGACTAAAACGCCTTGTAAACTCTTCGTTTTTTAAGGTGAGTTGCTTAGTTTTACTTGCGTCTTTATAATCTTTATAAGCAATGGTAACTTCTTGATTTGTTACATTTTTAATCCGATGATTGCTGATGGCAACTTTATGGGTGTATCTTCCTAAATATTCGATTACTTGTTTGGGACCTCCAAATGGGCGTTTGGCATAAACCACCCAATTTTTATCAAATAAACTTTGCAAAACATGAGCATCGGCAAGCTTTTCTTTACGTAACAAGGCAACAAATTTTGCTCGAAAAACCTTGCTTAACGCTTTTACTGCAAATAAGTATTTATCGGTTTTTATCTTGCGTTTCCATTTACCGTTGGCATCAATTCCACCACCAGGAATAATGCAGTGTAAATGTGGATGTAAACTTAAATTTTGTCCCCAGGTATGTAAAATCGCAATCATTCCTAGTTGCAAACCTTCCGTTTTTCCGAATTGATTTAATGTCGACCAAACAGAATCAAACAAGATTTTATAAACGATTTTTGGATGTGCAATCGCTAATCCATTAAGCGAATCTGGAAGGGTAAAAACCAAATGATAGTACGAACAAGGCAACAAATCCTGCTCACGTGCCTGAATCCATTCTTCACGTTTATGACCTTGACATTTCGGGCAATGCCTATTGCGACAACTGTTGTAACTAATACTAATGTTGCCACAAGCATCACAAGCATCTACATGTCCGCCCAAAGCAGCAGTTCGGCACAAAGTCAATGCTCTTAACGTTTTTTCTTGATGAACGGTAAAGTTTTGGTTGGACAAATCGACTTTTCTCAGCACATCGGCTACTTCCCACTGCGGCTGCATAAAGCAAAAACGGTATCTAGTGGGCTGTGTACTTTTTGATTTTCGAGCTGACAAACATGCAAGTATTCCATCGTGGTTTCCACACGCTCATGACCCATCAGTTTCTGAACTTGAAGAATATTGACACCATCTTCTAACAAATGCGTGGCATAGCTGTGGCGCAATGTATGCGTATGCACATCTTTTAAAATTCCTGCTTTTTTACAAACCGATTTAATAGCCCATTGAACACCGCGTTGACTGTAACGAGAATCCAAACCTTTGGCGTCTTTGGTGTTGCCTGTAAATAAAAATATGGTAGGATGTTCGGCTGAAATATACCTTTTTACACCCCGAATGATATGATCAGATAAAGGCACATATCGATCTTTCTTGCCTTTACTTTGAACGATATGCAGTAGTTTTCTATCAAAATCGAGGTGTTTCAATTCGATGTTTCTAGCTTCCATACAACGCAAACCACAGCCGTAAATCAATCCAATTAAAATGCGATGTTTGAGTAAATCGGCATGTTGAAGCATCTTCCAAATCTCTTCTCGACTCAGAATTACAGGAAGTTTCTTTTCTTTAGGAATCGATGGTAAATGAAGATGATCGTAAGGTAAATTCTCTGTTTTTAAAAGAAATCGAAGTCCGTAAACCGTGTGTTTAAAATACGATTGCGAAGGTGAATTGGAACGTTGTTGCAGTTCAAAGAGATAATCTTTAACTTCTTCTGGATGTAATTCGGTTGGTAAAGCACCAAAATGAAGTGCCATTGCGGCCACATGGCGCGAATAATTTTCAAAAGTGCGTTTGCTTCGTCCTAAAATAGAAATATTTCGCTCAAAACGTTGCAGAAGTTCAGAAAAACCTGTAATTTCATTACAAGCACGATTCAAATATTTGTTCGTTCTTAATTCCTCCGGAGATTTTTTTTAGTTACCATATTATCAATTATTTAAACGTTAATAAATACTAAGGTACTAAATCATCGCAGCGAAAGCTACCGGAGGTTTAGTTCAACATAGGTTTCCTCCTAGCTAGCGTAAGCATCTTTGCTCGTGCATTGATAAATAACTTGCCTTAAGTTTGCACTAACGTAGGGTCTTTTTGTAGTTCAAAAAAGGGAATAAATAGATATCTAAACATCAAACCAAAAACCAAAGAAGCCTCAATATTAAAATTTGAGGCGGTTTTTTCATTAGAATTAATTTCCAATAAAATTTTAGCATTTTAGAAAAGGGTAAAATTGCCCTTATGCAGCAATTTTCTTTCTTAAGTTGTGTGCTAAAGCCATTAATCCGAACTCTAACTCGGTTTTTTGGATTCCTTTTAATGAAAATCGTCTAAAATTGTTGTTGTGTTTCATTTGGGCGAATACAGGCTCTACATCGGCAGAGCGTTGTTTTCTTTTTTGTATTCCCGTTTGACTTGTAAGTAATTCCCTGATTTTTTCTTTATGCCTTTCAAGGTTGTGATTGCGTTCTATACTTCGGTTTCCTTGGGCTTTAAAGCAGACTCCCCGCAGCGGACATCCTTCGCAATTTTGAGCCTGATAATGCGATAATTGCTGTATATATCCGGCTTGTGTTGTTTTTGTGCTTTCATGGGTTTTGTGCATTTTCTGACCAATCGGACACACATAATAATCTTCTTCTTGGTTGTAATAAAGGTTTTCTTTGCTAAAGGTTTTGTGCTTTTTTTGGTAATTTTTATCTTGTTCTTTTTCAAAAGTATTGTACTTCACATAAGCGGTTAACTCTTCTTTTTCAAGGTAATCGTAGTTCTCTTCGCTCCCATAGCCTGCATCGGCTGTAATGTTTTCTATTTTTTTAAAGATTTCTTCGCCATAAGTTTCTTTAAGATTTTCTAAGTGTGGCTTTAAAGTTTTGGTATCTGTAGGATTTTGATGTAAAGTGTAATTAATAATGATTTGGTTTTCTGTTGATATTTGGGCGTTGTAACCGGGTTTTAACTGTCCGTTTTGCATATGGTCTTCTTTCATACGCATAAAAGTTGCATCAGGATCGGTTTTACTGTATGAGTTTCTTTCGCCTAAAATAGCTTCCTGTTCTTCATATTTCCGAAGATTTTTTTCAAAATTTTGTTTGATGTAACGCAGTTTTGCTTTAGATTTCTTGGAAGCTTTTTCATTGCCCGATAATTTGGTATCTATCTGTTTAACGGTTTTTTGGATAACTTCCTGACTGATTTCCTTGAACTGAGGTGGCTCGGTATCAGGATCGTCATCATTAGATATACTTTGGGCATAATTCCATAATTCTTCTAACTGAGTAAGCATTTTAGCTTTGTTGGTTTTAATGCTTTTACCCCAAACAAAAGTGTATCTGCCTGCCTGAGCTTCTATTTTGGTGCCATCGGTGTAATTTGTTTCATCGAAATCAATCCCTCCTCTGCCAGCATCATTACTACTTGTTTAAAGATTCCTTTTAAGCTATCTTTTAATTTATCACTTCTAAAACGGTTAATGGTATTGTGATCCACAGTGCTCATTCCGGTAAGCCACATAAAGTTGATGTTTTCTCTGATAGCCAACTCTATTTTTCGTGAAGAATAAATATTGCTCATATAAGCATAAATCATCACCTTTAATAACATTTTTGGATGATAACCCGGATTACCTTCTTTACTGTAGGCTTTTAATAGTGGCTG
>JAHAYQ010000087.1 GCA_018384465.1 Myroides sp.
ACCGTGCACTGAATTACAAAACAATAGAAGAGTTTAATAATCAAAATCAATTTTACAAAAATGTCGCTTAACTTAAACTGTAATTTTTATTTGCATATCCAAACAATAAGTAATAAAAGTAGGTAGACAATTTTTTTTTGGTACTTTTACTTAATAAGTATAAAAAGTATGAAAATAGCCATAATCAACGGACCTAATCTTAATCTTCTTGGAGACCGAGAACCTCATATCTACGGAAATACTAAATTCGAGATATTCTTAAAAGAATTAAAAGAGGAGTTTAGTACAGTTGAACTAGATTATTACCAAAGTAATCATGAAGGTGATATCATTGATAAATTACAAGAGTGTGGATTCAGTTATGATGGTATTATACTAAATCCTGCCGCATATGCACATACATCCATAGCTATTGCTGACACAGTAAGAGCAATTAGTACCGATGTAGTGGAAGTGCATATTAGCAATGTTTATCAAAGAGAACCTTTTAGACAAAAGTCGTATGTATCTGCTGCTGCAAAAGGGGTAATTTGTGGGTTTGGATTAGATTCCTATAGATTAGCAATACATTTTTTTGTAAAGTAAAACCTTATACGCTAAAGCAGATAGTTTTAACTATTGCTGAAACCACTAATTATAATTAAGGCTAAGAGTACGTTAAGGATGCCTGATTATTTCTTTTATAGATTTATAATTTTCATCAAGAATCGCCCATAGCTAATCTTATAAATACACACACCATAACAACCCTGTATAAAATGTAGCTAATTCAGTATATTTAAACTGGTAATTTCCTATATCAATAGAAGTGGTTTTTACTTTTTTTGAACTTCTTCTATACAAAGAAATAGCCGTATTTAATCCCACCCTGTATGCCCAAGTACTAAATTTAGAGTTGCCTTTAAAAGTTTTATAGGCTTGCCACAACTGTATAGATATTTCTTGAAATAAATCATTGTGTTCCTCTAAATTGTCCGTATATATTCGACAAATCTTGTGAATAATATTTTGATGTTCGTCTAAGAGTTTTATAAAATCTTGTTCTAAATTTTCTTTCATTACATATCAACCCAATTTTTTTACAAAGTAACATTTTTTTTGCATAAAAACACTTAATAACTAAAAACATAATATTAATACGCCAATTCCTAATTACTTTGTAAATTTGTACTGTTTAAATTTAAATAAGTATGCTGAATATACCAGATTCTAGTAATCCTAGAGTTGTAATTATAGGTGGCGGTTTTGCAGGCGTGTCTATTGCGCGCAAGTTAAAGAATAAAAACTTCCAAGTAGTTTTGTTAGATAAGCACAACTACCACAATTTTCAACCATTGATGTATCAGGTAGCAACCGGTGGATTGGAAGCAGGATCTATTGCCTATCCTATTAGAAAAATTGTAAAGGAACATCCAGAGGCGTTTTTTAGAATGACCTTGGTGGAAAGAATAGATACCGAAAACAAAAAGGTAATTACCGATATTGGTACCATTTATTATGATTACGTGGTAATTGCTACCGGATCTACCAATAACTATTTTGGAAATACCGAGGTAGAAAAAAACAGTATGGTTATGAAAACCATACCAGAAGCCTTAGACATTCGTAGTTTAATGTTAGAGAATTTTGAGCTAGCACTACAAACAAATGATATGGAAGAGCGCAAAGCGTTAATGAACTTTGTGATTGTAGGAGCAGGACCAACAGGCGTGGAATTAGCAGGAGCTTTAGCGGAAATGAAAAACGCAGTTTTTCCTAAGGATTATCCAGATTTAGATATTTCTATGATGGAAATTAATTTGGTTCAAGGTTCAGATCGCGTGTTAGATGCAATGTCTAAACGCTCATCAAAAGCAGCTCAAAAATTTTTGAATGATTTAGGTGTAAAAATTCATTTAAAAACCATAGTAACTAATTACGACGGACAAACCGTAACCACAAAAGACGGCCCAAGTTTTAAAACACAAGCAATGATTTGGTCGGCAGGAGTGAAAGGTGCGCCGGTTGATGGGGTAGCACAAGCAGTAGATCGCGCCACTCGAATTAAAGTGAACGAATACAACCAAGTAGAAGGCTTTACCGATGTATTTGCCTTGGGTGATGTAGCTGCCATGTACGGTGAAAAATACCAATTTGGACATCCTATGATGGCACAACCAGCCATTCAGCAAGGTGCGTTATTAGCAGAAAACTTAGAGCGATTAGTAAAAAAACAATCAATGAAAAAGTTTGTTTATAACGACAAAGGTTCTATGGCAACTATTGGTAGAAACAAAGCGGTAGTAGATTTACCTAAATTACATTTCAACGGTATTTTTGCATGGTTTGTATGGATGTTTGTTCACTTGTTTTCGCTAATCGGTTTTAAAAACAAAGTTTTAGTTTTCTGGAGTTGGGTGTACAACTACTTTGTATTTGATCGTGAATCGCGAGTAATTATTCGTTCGTATCGAAAAAACAGAGATGTCAAAAAAACGATTGATTAATCTATAGGATGAAATTTTTTATTGTAATTAATCAATAAGCCTACAAATCGGTTATATGATTGAATACCTTCTTTTTGATTGTTGATTTTTAAAAATCGACCGTAAAGATGTTTGAAGAAAAACGAAGAAACGTTTCGCTTGCTTTGCCAAAACTGCTCGGTATCAGCTATATTTTGTTGAACTCCGGGGTTTAAAAGGTTAAAAAGTAATTGATAGGTTTCTTCGTTTTGATTTCTATATTGTTTTAAACAATATTTTAAAGCGTACAAATTAGCGGCGTATTGAAAAGCTAAATCGTCACTTTGCAACATCACCATATAACCAAAGAAATTAGCTTCGGTTTCACTAGCAATACCTAATTGATGCGCCATTTCATGGGCCACAGTAATAGGCATACCTATGGTCGGAATTTCAATATTCACTTGATTTTCATGAGTAAATGGATTGAAATAGCCACTAAATCCCATATAAGACTGTACCTTAGAAAACAAAGAAGGTTTTACATCGTTGATAGCATTTGTAATTAAAACATTTTGTAAATGATTGGGCAATCGTTTATAATTTTGTTTGGCTGTGATATTAAAACGGTTTAAATCTTTTTCTATTATTACTTTTTGATCGCGATTGTTTGTAAGTTGTATATGTTGCTCGTTAACTACTTGCAGCAGTGCATAGGTTTGATTTTCTAACTCTTTTTCGCTGTAAGTTTTATCTAAGGTTAATTGGTGAAAAACGCTGTACTTGTAGTTATTGAATCCCCAAAATAACTGAAACAGTCCAAAAAATAACAAAGTAGCGGTTGCTATGAATAAGGCAAGTGATTTAAATTTTTTCATTCGAATGTAAACAACTGTTTGGTAAACAAGAAAAATAATTACCAGAGCATATAGTACATCGCCTACAGAAAAAGACACTGTATTAGTAAACCATCCCAAAACTTTATCTAATTGTACATACCATTTTTGGTGATAAATTTCTGTAAAAAAGTCAGGATAGTATGGGGCAAAGTAATAAGCAGGTAATACACCTATTAGTAAAATAAAAACAACAATAACTTTTTTCTTCATTTTTAAACACTTTATTTAGAATAAATAAAAATTAATTATTTATATTTGTACTCGTTAAAGATAAGGATAATGAGTAAATGTAAATCTTTTAATGAAGTAATTTATTTTTGTAACGGAAAAAAATGTTGCAGATACAATGAAGAGGCAAAATCGTGTATTAAAGAATTACTATCCGAAAGCGGATTAAATAAAAGTGTTTCATTAGAAAAAATGAAATGTCAGGGCATGTGTAAAAGCGCACCTGTTTTTTACATCGATTCCGAAAAAAAATATAAGAAAGAAGTAACCAAGAAAAAAGCTAAAAAGTTATTTGATAAATACATTGTTGCATAACTTTTGAATTATTATTGTTTTATTTTGTATGAGCCATTTTAAACGTTGTTTAAGGTGGCTTTTTTCTATAAAATAGCTAACTTTGAATCAAAATTAAATAATATGAGTCAAGATATTCGCAATTTAGAGCCACTACCATTGTGGAACCACTTTGCAGATTTAAATGCTGTACCACGTCCATCAAAAAAAGAAGAACGTGTTATTGCTTTTATGAAAAAATTTGGTGAAGATCTAGGATTAGAAACCATAGTTGATGAAGTAGGTAACGTTATCATAAAAAAACCGGCAACTTCAGGTATGGAAAACCGTAAAACAATTGTTCTACAATCCCATTTGGATATGGTACATCAAAAAAACAACGATACCGATTTTGATTTTGATATCCAAGGAATAGATATGTATGTAGACGGCGATTGGGTGCGTGCAAAAGGTACTACATTAGGTGCCGATAATGGTATTGGTGTAGCAACCATCATGGCTGTTTTAGCTTCTACCGAAATGCAACACCCGGCAATTGAGGCACTGTTTACAATTGATGAAGAAACCGGAATGACTGGTGCCATGGGTTTAAAAGGCGGATTGTTAAAAGGAGAGATTCTTTTAAACTTAGATACAGAAGAAGATGATGAAATTGATATTGGCTGTGCTGGTGGGGTAGATGTTACCGCAAAAGCAACCTATGAAGAAGAAGAAACACCTGACGGATCTGTAGGATACCGCATAACTGTTAAAGGGTTGAAAGGCGGACATTCAGGTATGGATATCCACAAAGGTTTGGGTAACGCCAATAAAATTATGAACCGCTTGCTTTTTAATGGTTTTGATAATTTTGGCTTACAAATCGCTACTATTAACGGCGGAAGTTTACGTAATGCTATTCCACGTGAAAGTGTTGCTGACGTAATCATTGCAAAAATGTACGACGAAGCTTTTGTTTTTGATATGTTACCGCTGGTAAATGAAATAAAGGCTGAATTGGCAACTACCGAACCTAATTTGGAAATTTTATTTGAAAAGTTAGATACCATGCCAACCAAAGTTGTGCCACCGGCTGCTCAATACTATTTACTACGTTCACTCTATACAGCTCATAATGGCGTTTATAGAATGAGTCCCGATTTTGATGATTTGGTTGAAACATCAAATAATATTGCTAAAGTTACTGTAGGCGAAGGATCTATTCAGATACAATGTTTAACAAGATCTTCTGTTGAAACGTCTAAATTCGATTTAGCAAATAGTTTACGTGGTGCTTTTGAATTAATGGGCTGCGAAGTTGAATTTTCAGGTTCTTATCCGGGTTGGACTCCTAATCCTAATTCCTCTATTCTTAAAGTATTGGATGGATTATACGAAAAACAAAACGGAAAAAAAGCCAATGTGGTGGCTTGTCATGCCGGTTTAGAATGTGGTATTTTAGGAACCAATTATCCCGATATGGAAATGATTTCGTTTGGACCTACCATTCGCGGTGCACACTCGCCCGAAGAACGCGTTTCTATTTCATCAGTGCAAAAATATTGGAAGTTTTTTGAAGAAATTTTAAAAAATATTCCTGC
>JAHAYQ010000097.1 GCA_018384465.1 Myroides sp.
GTAGCTCTTTTTAAAATATCGTCTTTATCGTCGTTAAAAAAAGCAGGGATGATCTTTTCAAGAAATACTTCACCAAATCCCTCACTTGCATCTTTAGGTAACTCACAAGGTAAATTATCTACTGCCATTACTAAAATACCCGCTGGATGCTCTGTAGACACTTCTTCATGGGTTCTTGGGTAATATCCATAAAAAGGCTCTTCAATGGTAGAGGCTCTTAAGGTACAAGCTATAGGCCCGTCGATATCACACGATATATCACCTACCACTTGTAGTTTGTTATAAGCGCTATTTAACATCTCTTGTGTAAGGATATTTGGACTTCCTTCCTTATAGAAATGACCTGCAATAAAAATCTCTGCAACTTCTGTAAACCTTCTAAAGTCACTTTCATAGGCTTCAGGATGCTTTTTAAAATCTTCTCGTGAACTCGGTTGTCCGTCAGTTCGTTTGTAATAATCTTGGATATCTATTTGCACAAACACTGGCTCATCATATTCTCTCGTTAGAAAATCATTCACACCTACCTCTTTCATTTCCATTCCTTTCAACACCTCTTTCGCTCCCATGCCCACTTTACCAGTACCTGTTAAAACGACCTTAATTGGCGGAAAAAAATTCCTCTTTAAACTGTTGATTAAATCAGCTTGGGTATTTAGTTTTTCAGCTTTTTTAAGGTTGAACAATTCGTATTTAATTCCAAAACCTCTCAGCGTGTTATAGGCACCAACAATACCAGCGTACCTTCCAAAGCCAATCAATCGATGCCCGCTAGCATCAACTAATGTTTCATGATCAATTAACCGAATGTTTTTTTGCAAACACGCTTGTAATAATTTTTTATTGTAGGGTTGCTTTTTTATGGTATGCGAAAAGAAAAAATAAGTTTTGTTTGCAATCAGCATATCAATTGGAACTTCTTTAACTCCTAAAATTACATCGCAATCATTAAGATCTTCAGCTACCACAAATCCTTTACTTGCATATTCTTCATCGGCAAAGTATCTTTTATCTGATGTTTGTACTTTGAATGATGCTTGAGGATATTTATTTTTAAATTCTAGCAATTTGTCTGGAGAAAAAACAACTCGTCTATCTGGAGGTGTTTTACCTTCACGTATAATTCCAAATTTCATATTCTTACTTATTTTATGTCTACGAATATAGTGTATTTTTAGGAAATACCGCCACATTATCTACGGTTGAATATACAAAAAAATCCTACAGCTTTGGTAGGATTCTTTTCTTTAATATGCCAATTATAATTTAAAAAATTTATTCTAAATTAAATCCAATTTGTCCATCTTCTTCAATAGTTAACGAACTTTCATCTACTGTATCAATAAAATCTTGCACCTCTTCGGTTTCTTGAATTTCTTCTTCATAAGGTAACGATTCCAACAAATTAATCATTTTTATTTTATCGCTAGTAAGCTGATTTCCTTGTGCTTTAATACCCTTTACCGAAATAAATTCTTCAAAGTTTAATATTAACGGTTCTTTCTCGATTCCCTTATGTTTAGCAAACAAAATTTCGGCAACCGGACGATAATCTGTCGAAACTATTTCTAATTTAGAATGTGGATGTTCCGAAATAAACGATTCTTCTTTTGTAATTGATTCTATAAGAAAACGCTTTACAAAATACTTGTCTTTTTCAGGATCGAAATAAATGGCTGAAATGGGTTTGTTCGGAATCCATTTTTCTAACACAATAATATCGTCGTCAAAATGCGTGGTTAATTCGGGAATGATGGTTTTTGCCTTACCGCTTTGAGTGATAATCAGCAAACGATCTTCAGGTTTAAATTCGCCCAACAACTCCCCTCGTCCATCTACATTTAATCGATGTACGGTATCATCAAACCAAACTTTACGAGGACGTAAGGTAGAAATTCCTTTTTCTTTTAATTCTATTTTTTTTATTGGATATTTAGTAACAATATTTCCTTTAGAAACGCGACCTTTTATTAACAGTTCGGCAAAATCCAAATCGAATTTTAGCTTTTTAATATTGCTTAATTGTCTTAATAAAATGGTAACCACCTCTGCTTCTCCGTTAGGGTTACTTGAAAAATACAATACTTGCGAACCTGGTTTTTCCTGTGTTAAGTGATACACCTTATCGCGAGTTACACCCGATACATTAAAACGTTTTACATACGAACTTCCGGCTTTACCATCGCGGTAAATCATGTTGTAAATAGTACGTTTATCGTTTTTATTAAAAACAGCAGCGTGAATAATGTCTTTACCCACAAACTTTTTCTCTTCAATTTTAGAAACAATCATGCTGCCATCGCGTAAAAACACAATTACATCATCAATATCAGAACAATCGCCAATGTATTCGTCTTTACGCAAACTGGTTCCAATAAAACCTTCTTCTCTATTTACATACAGCTTTTGATTTCGTAAAACTACTTTGGTAGCCTCGATATTATCAAAATTGCGCAATTCGGTTTTGCGCTCTTTTCCTTTACCGTACTTTTCTTTTAAGGTGGTGAAAAACGAAATAGTAAAATCAATGATATGTTCAATATTGTATTTTACTTTTTCGATATCGCCTTCCAATGCATCTAATTTTTCTTGAGCTTTATCCAAATCGAAACGGGAAATGCGTTTGATTCGTATTTCGGTTAATCGCACAATATCATCGGTTGTAACGGCACGTTTTAAATGCTTGGTATGCGGCTTTAATCCTTTATCAATTGCCTCAATTACCCCTTCCCAAGTTTCTTCCTGTTCAATGTCGTGATAGATTCTGTTTTCGATAAAGATGCGTTCCAAAGATGAAAAATGCCATTGTTCTTCTAACTCGCCCAGTTCAATAATTAACTCTTGCTTTAACAAATCAACCGTGCGATCTGTGGACTGTTTCAGCATATCTGAAACACCGGTAAACAAAGGTTTGTTGTTCTGAATAACACAACCTAATGGAGCAATAGATACCTCGCAATTTGTAAAAGCATACAAGGCATCAATGGTTTTATCGGGCGAAACGCCTGGTGGTAAATGAATTAAAATTTCGACATCAGAAGACGTGTTATCTTCTACTTTTTTAATCTTAATTTTACCTTTTTCATTCGCCTTTAAAATACTATCAATCAGATTGGTAGTAGTGGTTGAGAAAGGTATTTCTTTAACTACCAATGTATTTTTGTCTAACTGTGAAATTCGGGCACGCACACGCACACGACCCCCGCGAGCACCATCGTTATAATTAGAAACATCGGCAATACCTGCGGTAGCAAAATCGGGATACAACACAAACGATTTTCCTTTAAGAATTTTAATCGATGCATCGATTAATTCTAAAAAGTTGTGCGGTAAAATTTTGGTCGATAAACCTACGGCAATTCCTTCGCCTCCTTGTGCCAATAATATCGGAAATTTAGCAGGCAAATTAATCGGTTCATTACGACGACCATCGTATGACAGTTGCCAAGGCGTAATTTTAGGCGAATACAAAACATCTAAAGCGAATTTACTTAAACGAGCCTCGATATAACGCGATGCTGCAGCCTCGTCTCCCGTAAGTATGTTTCCCCAGTTACCTTGCGTATCAATCAACAAATCTTTCTGACCAATCTGCACCATGGCATCACCAATACTGGCGTCACCGTGCGGATGGTACTGCATGGTATGCCCTACGATGTTTGCCACTTTGTTGTAACGTCCATCGTCTAACTCTTTCATAGAGTGCATAATTCGACGTTGAACCGGCTTAAAACCGTCTTCAATAGCAGGAACTGCACGTTCTAAAATAACATACGAAGCATATTCAAGAAACCAATCTTCGTACATTCCGGTAACCTTTTTAATAGTTTCGGTTTCTGTATTGGTTAAATCTTCGTGATTTAACTCGTTTTCGTGATTACCCGTTTCCAATTCTTCGTTAAACTCTTCTTCGTTGTTCATTGTTTTATTATGCTGTTAACAGTAATATGTTAATCTTCTTTTTCGTATCCTTGGTAACAATTTAATTCGTCTTAAAACTTACTCCACCTTATCTAACTCAACCTTTAAGTTATCAATGATAAACTCCTGACGGTCAGGTGTATTCTTACCCATATAAAACTCCAATAACTTTTCGATAGACGATGCTTTATCCAACATAACCGGTTCTAAACGAATATCCTGACCTATAAAATTCTTAAACTCATCTGGCGAAATTTCACCCAATCCTTTAAATCGGGTAATTTCTGGTTTGGGTTTTAATTCTTCAATGGCATCAATACGTTCTTGTTCCGAATAACAATAAATGGTTTTCTTTTTATTACGAACACGAAACAACGGAGTTTGCAGAATATACAAATGTCCTTCTTTAATCAATTCAGGGAAAAATTGTAAGAAAAACGTAATCATCAACAAGCGAATGTGCATACCGTCTACATCGGCATCGGTTGCAAGCACAATGTTGTTGTAACGTAAATTTTCGTAGTCTTCTTCGATATTTAAAGCTGCCTGCAACAAGTTAAACTCCTCGTTTTCGTAGACAATTTTTTTGGTCATGCCATACGTGTTCAACGGCTTTCCGCGCAAACTAAAAACCGCCTGCGTATTCACATCGCGGGATTTAGTAATAGAACCCGAAGCCGAATTTCCCTCGGTAATAAACAAGGTACTTTCTAAACTACGCGGATTCTTGGCATCGGTTAAATGCACCCGGCAATCACGCAATTTTTTGTTGTGTAAAGAAGCCTTTTTAGCTCGATCTTTAGCTAATTTTCGAATACCGGACAATTCTTTGCGTTCCCGTTCAGCCTGAAGAATTTTTCGCAACAAGGCATCGGCTACTTCCGGATTTTTGTGTAAAAAATTATCGAGATTGGTTTTAATGAAATCGTTTACAAAAGTACGCACAGTAGGCAGATCGGGTCCCATATCGGTTGACCCCAATTTGGTTTTGGTCTGCGATTCAAAAACTGGTTCTTCTACCTTTAACGAAATAGCAGAAACGATGGATTTACGAATATCCGACGCTTCAAAGTTTTTATTGTAGAACTCCTTAACAGTACGCACAATAGCTTCTTTAAAAGCTGTTAAATGCGTACCACCCTGCGTTGTATTCTGTCCGTTTACAAACGAGTAATATTCTTCTGAATACTGTGTTTTACTGTGTGTAACCGCAATTTCTATATCATTACCAGAAAGGTGAATGATCGGATAGATCATATCTTCTTCGGAAATGGTTTCCTGTAATAAATCTTTTAAACCGTTTTCTGAAACAAACTTTTCTCCATTGTAAATAATGGTCAATCCCTTGTTCAAATAACAGTAGTTTTTAAGCATTCGCACAATATAATCGTTGCGAAACTTGTAATTTTTAAAGATGGTATCATCTGCCAAAAAGGTGACTTTGGTACCTTTTCGTTTGGTCGTTTCAACCAATTCTTCTTCTAAAGTAAGATTTCCGGCACTGAATTCGGCTGCTTTCTGTTGGTTGTCTCGAACCGATTCTACCCTAAAAAAAGACGATAAGGCATTTACCGCTTTGGTACCTACTCCGTTTAAACCGACCGATTTTTTAAAGGCTTTAGAATCGTACTTTCCACCGGTGTTCATACGTGAAACTACTTCAACAACCTTACCTAATGGGATACCTCGACCGTAATCGCGTATCGAAACCATGCGATCTTTCACAGTGACTTCAATGGTTTTACCAGCGCCCATCACAAATTCATCGATACAGTTATCAAGTACCTCTTTTATAAGGATATAAATACCGTCATCGGGCGATGAACCATCGCCTAATTTACCAATATACATTCCCGGACGTGTACGAATATGTTCTTTCCAATCGAGCGATCGGATGTTATCTTCAGTATACTGAGATTCTTGTAGCATAAAATGTAATGAATTTTCGTAAAAATACAGAAAATATTACAGATTTAAAAGTCTTTATTTTGGCAAAATGATTTACAGTGGTATCTTCTCTAAAAGATAGTAAAAAGCAGGTTATTATCAATTGCTTTAATATGGTCATAATAAAAAGTCTCTGTTTCAAATGCAATTACTTCATCTAAAAAATCAACTTCCTAATTGTTGTGATCTTATTCTTGCGGCTTCTACTGCTTCTTGGATATTTTTACTTACACACCACTTTTCAAAGTGTTTTACAGCCTCTTCCGTAGTTCCTCCTTTAGAAGCTACCTTATCCATCCATTCTTGTGTAGATATAGAATTGTTGGAATACAAATGTACTGCACCTAAAAAAGTTTGTTTTACTAACAATTCTGCTTCAGGTTCGGTAAATCCCATTTTAAGCGCCGCCGCTATCATAGATTGCATAAAATAAAATACATACGCAGGTCCGCTTCCAGAAACGGCTGTTGCGGCATCAATTAATTCTTCCTTTTCTACAAAATACTTTTACCGGTTGTATTAATTAAGTTTTGAACAATAAATAAATCTTTTCTATCAATACTCATAGAAGCCGTTAAAACGGTAGTTCCTAGGCCTATTTGAGACGGCAGGTTGGGCATAGATCTAATTACTTTATTGGTAGGTAAATAATCTTTTATTTTTTTTATACTCACCCCCGCCATTACCGACAATATAATATGGTTAGGTGTAATAAATTGTTTTAATTTTTTGGTTAGATTTTCAAAATCTTGAGGTTTCACAGCCAATATAACAATATCCACTTCTTTAATGGTTTCATTTAATTCGCAGAAAATATTATTAGCAGGTATTTTTTTACTTAAATCATCGGTAATAACAGATCTATTAAATATGAATAAGTTCTCTAAATCGATAAAACGTGCATTTACAAAACCATTTACAAACGTTTTACCCATATATATTACCAAAGCCAATTATTGCAATTTTCATGAAGAATATATTTTAAAGGTTAAATTTATAAATTAAATGAATTAACATTGAACTCCATTTAATTATTATTCACCCTTACTTCATCAATAGTAATTGACTGTCTTCTAACCCTTTTACCCAATGTTTAATATGAGGTTCAATCTTTTGAAAATTTCCCGGTTCTAAAACCGTTCGGTATCCAATTTCGTCTTCGTACGTTACCTTTCCCATTACACATACCAATACTGCGGGTGTGCTTGTAGTGTGTTCTGGCAAAAAGCCCTCTTTTTTAATATGTAAACTGCGCATAATCCCTTCTTCGCCCTTAAACAATACGCTTACGGATAAAGCCTTTTCATTGGTGTGCAGCTGGCTTAAATGTCTTACTTCTTCCATTTGTTTCGTATTACTTCGTGGTATAGCCTTTTATTGTACATAACTACTAAAAAAACTACCACATAAAATTAATAAAGCTGTATAATTTAAAATCTTTCATCTGTGTTCTGCTTCTTCTAAATAGAGTTAACAACATCTTCTATATTTAAATAATGGAAGGTTGTTACAATGTTCATAATGTTAACTTCTTAATTACAACTTTAACGTAGCATCAGTTTTCATTAATTAGGGAATGATATAAATCAAGAAGTACATATCGTTGTTAGCAATTATTTCCTAAGCAAAGCAGCCGCCTCATTATCAATGATATATTCCACATTTTTAAATTGTTGTAAGTAAGATGCTGGTACATCAGCTGTTACCGTTCCTTCTATAGCTCTTTGAATGATCGACGCCTTTTGCTCACCCCAAGCCATTAAGATGATCTTTTTTGCTTGGCAAATAGTTTGCATTCCCATAGTAATGGCTTGAGTTGGTACGTTTTCTTTCGAACCAAAATCTGCGGCTCCGTCTTCACGGGTGACATCGTGTAGAGTTACCAAACGCGTTGTAGAATCCCAATCTGAGCCTGGCTCGTTAAAACCAATATGCCCTGTACGCCCTATTCCCAACAACTGAACATCTAACCCGCCTAAATCTGCAATTCGTTGTTCGTAGCTTTCACAATAGTGCGCAATAGCGTCAGCTGATAAAGTACCATCGGGTA
>JAHAYQ010000245.1 GCA_018384465.1 Myroides sp.
AGTCGTTTTAAGTTTAAGCTTTTATAGTTTCTGCTTCTTTGTTGATTTTGTTAATCAAGCCCATCAACACTTTACCAGGCCCCACTTCGGTAAACGATGTACCTCCGTCGGCAATCATTTGCTGAACTGACTGTGTCCAACGAACGGGAGCAGTTAATTGTGTGATTAAGTTCTTTTTAATTTCAGCAGGATCAGAAACGGCGCTTGCTGTTACGTTTTGATACACCGGACAAATAGGAGTAGAGAAGGTGGTTGCTTCGATAGCAGCAGCCAATTCTTCGCGAGCAGGTTCCATCATAGGTGAGTGGAAAGCTCCACCAACAGGTAAAATCAATGCACGTTTAGCTCCAGCTTCTTTCATTTTTTCACAAGCCAATTCAACCGCTTTGGTTTCGCCTGAAATAACTAATTGTCCCGGACAGTTGTAATTTGCAGCTACTACGACACCATCAATTGATGCACAAATATCTTCCACAACTTTATCGTCTAAATTTAAAACGGCAGCCATGGTTGATGGCGTAATTTCGCAGGCTTTTTGCATTGCCATAGCTCGTTTAGATACCAATTGTAACGCATCTTCAAAAGATAAGGTTCCGTTGGCAACCAAAGCAGAAAATTCACCTAATGAATGTCCAGCAACCATTTCAGGATTAAAATCAGTTAAAGTTTTCGCTAAAATAACCGAATGTAAAAACACTGCTGGTTGGGTTACTTTGGTTTGTTTTAATTCTTCATCTGTACCATTAAACATGATTTCGGTAATGTTGAAACCTAAAATTTCGTTCGCTTTATCGAATAGTTCTTTGGCAATTGCTGATGTTTCATATAAGTCTTTACCCATTCCTGAGAATTGAGCACCTTGACCTGGAAATACGTATGCTTTCATTTTTTGTTCGTTTGTTTGTGCAAAAATAAGAAAATATAGGATATAAAAAAGTCCGTTATAAAAAACGGACTTTAGATATTGTTCACAGAACTAAATTGCTATTGTAGTACTTTGTGTCTGTTGTCTTCAATTTTAGCATTTTGATACATAGCGCTGAATACACCATTTTGTACCATTTGGCGGTTGTTAGTATTAACTTTACCTTTATAAGTTTCATAATTTGGCAAATCAAGAGCTTTGGTAATGTTTTTAGTTTTTACCATATATACACCGTTGCTTCCGTCAATTAATTTCGAAACTTCGTTTGGTTCGTTTCCTAATGCGTTACCAACCACTAATGGCTCTTGGAAACCGTTAACCAATGGGTTAGCTCCGGTTACATCTATTGCATTAATGATGCCGATGTTGGCATTTTTAGCAACCTCTTCTAAAGTAGCTCCTGTCATTTTTGCACGAAGTGTTTCTGCTTTTTTCTGATTGATTAAAATAGGTTCTACCATAGAACGCGCATCTCCCGCATCCATTAAATCAGAATCGTTGATGTTCGTTAATTTAACCACTAAATATCCATCGGCAGAATCAAATCTTCTTACATCGCCAACTTTCGTGTTTTTGTTAGATGCCCAACGAATTGCTTCTGTATGCGAACCTTGTACACCTGCCAACTGATCGTCAAACGCATTGATTTTTGTTGCAGGGAAAGATACCAATCCTTGAGCAGTTGCTTCTTTAGCAAAATCTTGTCCGCCTTCAACACCTTCTAAAAATTTATTAGCTTGTGAGTAGATCAAGTCTTCGGTTTGAGAAGAAGCTTCTATTTTTTTAGCAATGGTTGCCAATTGCACCCCTTCTTTTTCGTTTATTTTATCAACTTTCAATACGTGGAAACCAAAATCAGATTCTACCACACCTAATTTTCCAATCGGGTTATTAAAGATGTAGTCGTCAAAAGTAGGTACCATTTGTCCTTTTTGAATGTTCTCGTATTTTCCTCCAGTCGTTTTCGATCCGTTATCGTTAGTGTTTGCTTCCGCTAAGTTTGCAAAGTTAGCTCCACCTTGTAATTGTTTTAATAAATCGTTGGCTTTTGCTTTAGCTTCTTCTTTCGTTAAGCTAACAGTACCATCTGCTCTCATAGCTCCTTCATAAGCAATTAAAATATGAGAAGCATCTACAGTTTCAGCAGTGTTCTTTTTAGAAAGTACTTTAGAAATGGCATAGTAATCGTTGAAAACATACGGACCATATATGTCACCGATTGGTGTATTGAAAAGCTTTTCGGCATGATCTGTAGGTAGTTGTTCTTTTGCGTAGTAGGTAGAATCGAAAGGAACATCAGAATTTGTATTTACGAAATCACGTACATTGGCAGTTCTTGCAAAACCTGAAATGGTATCGTTTTTACCAGTTGTTTGATTAAATGCTACAGAAGGTTTTAACAAATCTTCTATTACTTGTTTAGCTTGCGCTTCGTCTTCTTTAGACGGTTTGTTTTCAATAAAAACGTATTCTACTTTGCGTGAAGGCGTTGTTTTGAATTGCTTTGGATGTTTTTTTACGTAAGCTGTAATTTCGTCGTCGGTAACTTTCACCTGATCGTCGTTTACTGTGTTGTACGGAATGGTTACGTAATCAAAAGATACTTTCGTAGCTTCATTTTTATATACCATTTTAGCTTCTGCTGCTGTTGTAACAACAGCGCCTTTAATCATATTAAGGTACATTTGCTCTTTAGCAAAAGTTTCTAATTCTTGTTCATAAGCTAACCAAGCGTTCCATTGTTGCGCTCCGCCTGCTTTCATTTGAGCTAAAAACCCGTTGAATTTATTGATGTCAAATTGACCTGCATCGTTTAAAAACTGAGGATTTTGAGAAAAGCTTGGGTGCGATTTGATAACGTTGATCAACTGATCTTTTCCTAATCGCAAACCAGCATTATCCAATTGTTCATTAAATAAAATGCTGCGCACTTCGCTTGTCCATATTTGGTTATACGCTTGGGCACCTCTGCCTTGTCCGCTTTGTTCAAGGTTTTGTACTTTATTGGTATAATCCATAGTTGTAATAGACGTGCCGTTTACCTCACCAACATTGCGTGATGTAAGGTCTAAGCCTCCGCTTAATAAATCACCAGCAACGAATGCTAGTAAACAAAATCCGATTACTCCGATTAGTAATCCAGATTTTTCTCTAATTTTCTGTAAAACTGCCATTTTAGTTAATGTGTAATTTTTTCAATGAGCGAAAATACAATTATCTGTTAAATAAAAAAA
>JAHAYQ010000100.1 GCA_018384465.1 Myroides sp.
TAGGATTATGAAAAAATCTATGTGAACACTTTAATCTGTGGTTTTAAAAACCAGACTTTCAGTCCGAAATCCTTTTATCCGTGTATCTGTGGCTAAAAACAAATAATCTAAATTTATACAAACAATTTACATAAATTAAAGATAGTGATAACTGCCGTAATGCAACCTAAAATCTTATTGATATTTTGTAACACAAAACTTTCCTCAACCACCGTTTTTTTAAATAGGTTAATGTAAAACATAAAGGTTAATAAAGTACCTACCAACACACCTATGGTTAAAAGAATGTTACTAACGTAGTATACTTCGTACAAATTACGGTTTAAAACGGTTACCGTAATAAAGACATAATAAAATATCGGGAATATGTTGATTAATGCCAATAGCAAGCCTTGTGTAAAACTTTGGCGTTTTTGGAGTACTACTACATCATCTGTGAGTTGTTTTTTTGGTTTTGCTGTAAAAAAATAAATCGTTAACAACGCAAAAATAACCAAACCAATTTCTCGGAGTATGTTTGTTATAAACACACTTTTATCAATAATTTTTGCAAAAAAAACTGCTAAATAAGTTTGTAAGGCAATAATCACAAAAGTGCCTGCCATAAAACTATAGGCATGTTTCATTCCCTTTTCTTTAGAAATTTTTACTACCGTAGCATTTAATATACCCGGTAGCAGTGTTCCTAAAATAGAAGCACCAATTCCTATAAAAAAAGGGAGGATGAAATGCATTATTTTAATTGAAATTTAATGTACGTAATAGGCTTATTCTGCTCTAGATACTGAGATTCATAAAAAGTTTGGATAGCAGTTACCACCTCGGGCGCACCTTCATTTCTATACACATTGTGATTGGCGTATAATACATGGTGTCCTGCGCCGTGTAATAAACCTAAGGTATATCCGTGCATAAATTCGCTATCGGTTTTTAGGTTGATGATGCCTTCGGGCTTTAGAATGTTTTTATATCGAGCTAAAAATTCTTCGTTTGTTAAACGGTGTTTAGTACGTTTGTATTTTATCTGTGGATCTGGGAAGGTAATCCAAATTTCATCTACTTCTTCAGCAGCAAAACAGTTCTCAATTAATTCAATTTGCGTACGTAAAAAGGCTACGTTCGGCAAATTTTCTTCAATTGCTGTTTTAGCTCCACGCCAAAAGCGAGATCCTTTAATGTCTACACCTATAAAATTTACATTTGGAAACCTGCGTGCCAATTCAACCGAATATTCGCCTTTACCACAACCTAATTCTAATACGATAGGATTGTTGTTTTTAAAAACTTCTTTATTCCACTGACCTTTTAGAGTGAAATTATTGTTGATTATTTCCTCTCTACTTGGCTGATATACATTTGAAAACGTTTCGTTTTCTCTAAAGCGCTTTAATTTATTTTTACTTCCCACTTTCTGAAAATTTTAGCAAAAATAAGTTTTTTTAATGGGATTAGTAACTTTGATTTGAATTTAGGAAAGATATTTACTTTATAACGGTCTTGTTTTTTACAGCTTTCTCAATGGTGAACGAAAATTCTGAACCCATGCCAACCTTACTTTCAACGTAAATATGTTCGTTATGGGCTTCTATAATGTGTTTTACGATGGATAGACCTAATCCGGAACCGCCAATATCGCGCGATCTGCTGCTATCTGTTCGGTAAAAACGTTCAAACAATCGAGGAATATGTTTTTTTTCGATGCCAAAACCATTGTCGGTAATACGTATTAATAATTTGTTGTCAGTTAAACTTTCTATAGAAACTTCGGTAGTGCCGTTTTCTTTTCCGTATTTGATCGAATTATCTACCAAATTTAAAAGTACCTGATTGATTTTTTCTTTATCGCCTTTTACAAAAATACTTCGGTAATGGTCTTTGTCAAACATTAATGTAATGTCTTTGTGATCCGCTTTCATTTCTAACAGATCAAATACATTTTGAAACAGTTGTATAATATCAAAAGTCTGAATGTTTAATTTAAGTTCATTACTTTCTAATTTGGTAATCATATCCAAATCGCTAACAATTTCAATTAAACGATCAATACCTTTGTCGGCGCGGTCTAAATATTTTTTGCGAATGGCTTTATCTTTCACTCCGTCTAATAAAGTAGATACATAGCCTTGTACGGTAAAAAGGGGTGTTTTAAGTTCGTGTGCTACATTGCCAATAAATTCTCTGCGGTATTCTTCTTGTACTTTTAACGATTCAATTTCAATTTTTTTATCGGTAGCAAATTTATTTACTTCGTACATCAGCGTTTGCATGTCGGTAGTTACAGGTTGGCTTCTTAAAACCGACTCGTCGAGTATGCTAACTTCTTTATAAATTTTTTGGATGCGCCGATAAATAAATCGCTCTACCCGATACTGCAAAACAAAGAATGAAAAAGCAAAAAACAGCAACACAAAGGTTACTGTAAAAAGTATGTTGATTGTAAAAAATACGTATTGTAAGCCCACTATTAAAAAAAGGCTGAAAAGAGTTATTACTGCTGCAGACTTAACAGCAAATTTATATGATTTTCGGTATTTTATACCCATTTATACTTCTAATTTATAGCCAACACCTTTGATGGTTTTAAAAAGTTCATCGCCAATTTTTTCGCGTAATTTTCTAATGTGTACATCAATAGTTCTGCCACCTACTATTACTTCGTTACCCCAAACTTTATCAAGAATTTCTTCGCGTTTAAATACCTTTCCTGGTTTAGAAGCTAATAAGTAAAACAACTCAAATTCTTTGCGAGGTAAAATTATTTCTTGATTGTCTTTTACAATTTTATATTCTTCGCGGTTAATTTCAATATCTCCAATTCTAAGAATATCTTCTGCAGCTGCGTCTTCTTTTACTCTGCGTAACAAAGCTTTTACTTTACTCACCAATAATTTTGGTTTAATAGGTTTTGTAATGTAATCATCAGCGCCTACATCAAAGCCCGCTACTTGCGAGTAATCTTCGCCTCTTGCAGTTAAAAAGGTGATAATGGTGTTGTTTAATTCAGGCAGTTTGCGCATGTGTTCACAGGTTTCAATACCGTCCATTTCTGGCATCATTACATCAAGAATTACCAAATTTGGAGTTTCTTTTTTAGCAATGGTTAGTGCTTCTCTACCGTTTTTAGCAGTATATACTTGGTAATTTTCTGCTTCTAAATTAAAACCAACAATCTCTAAGATATCGGCATCATCATCAACTAATAAGATTTTAATATCCTTATTTTTCATTATGTTTTTGTGTTGTTTTGCTTTGTAAAATTAAGGATAAATAAAGAATAAACAACCTCTTTACAATTATTTAATGTGCTAACAATTACTTTACAAAAACCAAACAGATTGGTAAAAATGAGGTAACACTTCAATAACTTTTAGTTAATTCCTTTGCATCAGAAATTACAACACACACAAAAATGAAATTAAATTATTTGGCAGCCGCGTTTTTAATTGGAGTTGGTGCTTATGCACAAGACAACAACACCGTTAAAGGGTATATATACGACTCGGCCAATAACAATGAACCTTTGGCTTATGCAACTGTTATGCTGCAAAACACCAGTTTTGGTGCCGAAGCCGATGAAAACGGGTATTTTGAAATTGAATGTGATGCGGGATCTTATCTGTTAGAGGCGTCCTACATGGGGTATCAAACCTATGTGATGCCTTACGAAACGGGTAATCCACAAAATGTTTCTATTAATTTACTTCCGCAAGATGACAACTTAGAAGAGATTGTTATCAATGTGAACAATCGTAAATCGTCTGAAACTGCGTTGTTGGGCGAACAAAGACGATCATTAGAAATTAAGCAACAAATTGGCGCAGAAGAGCTTTCGCGAAAAGGCGTTGGTGATGTTGCTGCTGCTGTTGCAAAAACCGCCGGAATTTCAAAGCAAGAAGGAAGTAATAATGTATATGTACGCGGTTTAGGCGATCGATACAATTCTACTACTTTAAATGGTTTACCCGTTCCGTCTAACGATCCAGAAAAAAAGAACATTAATTTAGAGCTTTTTTCAACTGATATTGTTGAATATATTTCTATTGACAAAACATTCAATTCTAGAAACACTGGTGATTTTGGTGGCGGTAATGTTGATATTTTATCTAAAGATTTTAAAGA
>JAHAYQ010000120.1 GCA_018384465.1 Myroides sp.
GCTTTACCTAAGGTTCCGGTGATAATGTCTACCCTACCCATAACGTTTTTAGCCTCTAATGTACCTTTACCGGTAGCACCTATAAACCCAGCAGCATGACACTCGTCAACCATTACCATGGCGTCGTACTTATCTGCTAAGTCACAAATTTTATCAAGCGGCGCAACCAATCCATCCATAGAGAATACACCATCTGTAACGATTAATTTAAAACGACGTCCGTCTGCAACAGCTTGTTTTAATTGTGCTTCTAAATCTTCCATATTATTGTTTTCGTAGCGGTAACGCGCTGCTTTACACAAACGTACTCCGTCAATAATAGAAGCGTGATTCAAACTATCGGAAATAATACAATCTTCGGCACCTAACAATGGTTCAAAAACCCCGCCGTTGGCATCAAATGCCGCTGCGTACAAAATAGTATCTTCTGTTCCGTAAAAATCAGCTATTTCTTTTTCTAATTGCTTGTGGATGTCTTGTGTTCCACAAATGAAGCGTACAGATGACATTCCGAAACCATGTGTATCTAAGGTGTCTTTTGCCGCCTGAATTACTTCGGGATGAGAAGACAAACCTAAATAGTTGTTTGCACAAAAATTTAAAACTGTTTCGCCAGTATTAATCGTAATTTCTGCTCCTTGAGGTGAAGTAATAATGCGTTCTTTTTTATACAAACCTCCTTCTTGAATATCTTTCAATTCAGCTTGTAAATGCTCTTTAATTTTTCCGTACATAATTTTTATTAATATGTTTAAGTTTTATGATTTTACGAACTTACCACAGCTTAGCACTATTAAAAAACTGTATTTACAAATGTATCACTTTTAAATGGTCTTGAATATACAATAGCACCTTTTTTGCAACATTATAACCCATTTCTTCTATAGCTAAGCCGTATTCTTCAATCTGTTTGATGTATTTAGGATGTTCTTCACCTGTTTTGTAATCTATAATAAACGCTGTAGAATTTTTCAAGGCTACACGATCGGGTTTGATGTTTTGAAACGAATGATGTAGAATAACTCTTTCGGTGTAAATGGTACTTTCTGGATCAAAGAAGATTTGCAAATCTGGGTGTTGCACAATTTCGGTGATTTTATCTGTAATTTCTGCTTGGTCATTTGCTGACAAAACACCTGCCGATACGGCTTTTTGTATCGTAAAAGCAATATCTGCTGCTGTATGTATTTCTGCTAGTAGTTGATGGATTAGATTTCCTTTTTCTATGGCTTTTTGTTGACTACTATCCCACATTATTGCTTCACGTTTAGCAATTTTTATAACCGAAGGATCAATTGATTTTTCTACCGACTGAATAATTAACGGTTTTGTCATAATATCTTCACGAGCTACCGAAACTTTCACAGCATTTCCGAAATCGTAACTTAATTCGTCATCGGTATACTGACCCAAATCTTCTAAATAACTCGCAAAGAAACTTCCCAAAGTATGAGGTAAATTTCCATTATTAGCACGTTTACAACTACTAATTACATACAATTGTTCTTCAGCTCGAGTTAACGCTACGTATAATACATTGAGATTATCTAACAACTCTTCTTGCTTTTTTTGTTCGTACAATCGTCGGGCTGTTTCACCGTACATTTGCACATCATTTTTTAAATCTACTAGAGCTTTAGGAATGGTAAATTGATCGTTTGCTTCCAGATCGACCCAAATTTTATCACGTGATCTTGAAAAATCCTCATCAGCAAAAGGAAAAATAACCACAGGAAACTCAAGTCCCTTTGCTTTATGAATAGTCATTAAGCGCACAGCATCTTCGTTTTCAGGTGCCGGAATACTAAGTCGATGATAGTTTTGTTCCCAATAATTTAAGAAATCGGCTATGGTTGATTGATTTTTAACCGTGCGTTCTAAAACCAAATCTAAGAAATACTGTACGTACGCTTCGGTTTTTTTGGTGGGTAAAAAAGCAGTTACTAACATTTCTACCGCCACGTATAAATTGCTTTTACGAAGTGCATCAAAGTTAATGGTTATACCAATTGTCTTTAAATAATCTTGAAAATAAGCTTCACTGTTTATTTCAATTCCTTTGTAAATAAGATCGTGCACTGGCACTTCATCGGTTAAATACCTACCTACATAATATAAAATCAGCGCTTTTGCTTCTTTGTCTTCATTGTTTTTTAAAAATCTTAGCAGGTTTAACAACAATTGTACTTCAGCTGCATTATTGATTAACAAAGTTTCTGACGATAAAATACGAATGCCCTTTTTTGTAAGATGATCTGCTACTTTTACTCCATCTTTACTTTTACGAGTTAACACAACGATATCCCGCAACAGAAAGCCTTGCGCCAACACCTTTTCTATAGTTTGTAATACCGCATCTAAATATAAATCATCTTTAGTAACCTCATCGTCTGTCAGCAAGTTTTGATCTAAAAAAGAAATATTTACAAACCCACCTGTTTTAGAATTGATGTTTTGATAAGAATAATTTTCGTACAAGTCTTGATACGGTGCATAGTGAAACTTTGATGCCAAATATTTAAAAATTCCGTTGTTAAAATCGATCACTTGAGAAAAACTGCGGTAGTTGGTACCCAAGCTTACTGTGGCTTTAGATGGGTTAGAAAAAGGATTGCTGCCCGAACTTAAATCCATAAATTGTTCTGCCTTACCACCTCGCCAACGATAAATAGCTTGTTTGGGATCTCCAACAATCATTAAGGATCCTTCTTTACCAAAATCGTCCTGACCAGATAAAGCGTTATCAATTAAAGGCACTAAATTAAGCCATTGCATTTCGGAGGTATCTTGAAATTCATCGATAAAGAAATGCCGGTATTTTTCGCCTAATCGTTCATAAATAAATGGCGCCGGCTGATTTTTTAGCTCTTCGTAAATAATGCGATTAAATTGGGAAATGGATACAATTTGTTGTTCATCCTGAATCCGTTTTATTTCGTTACTAATAGTATTGAGAAGTGACAACGGCACTAAGTTTTTCAGAAAGGCTTCGTAAAAGTAAATTTTTCCAAACAGCGGATAGATTTTTTTTGTTAGATCTAACAAATCAGGAAGTAACTGCTCTATCTGTTCACGATCTTTTGCTGTTTTATTGATTTTAACATCGTCAGCTTCGTAATATTTTTTATTGGCATTATTAAAATTCCCATCAACAATACTCATTAAATGTTTAGGGAAATAGCCACCACTGAACGATTTATTGTCGATACCATTCGTCTCAAGTAACTGCAATACCTTTTGTGCCATTAAAACAGTTTGCGCTTTTAATTGATGGATTTGATCTTGCAACCAATTTTTTAGCGATAAAAAAGTACCCATTTCTATTTGCTCAAAAGCTTCTAATTCTTGCTTGTTGTTTTCGTTTAGCAACAATCGACCAATTTCCATTAATTCGTTGGTAACATCCCAACTTTTATCATCATCAGCTTTGCTTATAGAAAAATCGACCAATAGTTTGGTTAGTTCATCATCTACACCTGCCTTGGCTATAACAGCATCAACCGCTTCTTGTAACAAGGCTTCGGTATCTAACGAAACCTCAAAATGAAATGGCAAATTCAAATCAAATGCAAAAGAACGAATTACTTTATGGGTAAATTTATCGATGGTTGAAATATCAAAACCAGCATAATTATGAATAATGCTTTTTAAAATCTTTTTTGATTTTTCGCGAATGTAGGCTTCCGTAAATGAAGTCTCAGCCACAATTTGTTCCAAAAGTTGATACTCTTTTTTAGGGATATCGTTTAATGTAAACGCATAAATACACGAAACAATGCGCGATTTCATTTCGTTTACGGCTTTATTGGTAAAAGTAATAGCAAGCACCTTTTGATAGGCATCGTCTTTATTAGAATATCCTAACAAAATTTTTAAATATTCTTTTACTAAAGTATGTGTTTTTCCTGCACCTGCCGAAGCATTATAAATGGTAAAAGCTGTTTTTTCCAAAGGGTTTTAATTTTGCTTACAAGTTATATTTTTTTTATGACAAAAGTGTCGTCGCAAAACAGAAAGTAATCCACAACATCCATAAATTCCAAAACCTGAGTTCGATTCTTCTCTTGGATTCATACCATTGATTATTAGACTTATAAGCAACAAAAAATTATATTTTTATAAATTTCCCAATAAATGGCAACCTACTTCGCCTTTTTTAGTCGATATAACCCGCTATTTCTTCCTAAAAAACACTCGTATCTTACTCATTTATTGAAATATGAATCTCAATTTTATAATCAAGCTCAGGTTTAAAGAAGATTTATTTTTATGATATGGCTATTTTTTGTAAATTTGAAAGAAAATAATACTAACCTTAAAATAATATAATTATGGCTTTCGAATTACCAAAATTATCCTATTCTTATGATGCTTTAGAGCCTCATATCGACGCAAGAACAATGGAAATTCATTACTCTAAACACCATCAAGCATACACTACCAATTTAAACGCAGCAATTGAAGGAACTGATTTAGCAGGAAAATCTATTGAAGATATTTTAACTTCTTTAGACTTAAACAACAAAGCTGTTCGCAATAACGGTGGTGGTTTTTACAACCACAACTTATTTTGGGAAGTTATGGCGCCTAACGCTGGTGGTGAGCCAACTGGCGAATTAGCTACTGCAATTAATGAAGCTTTTGGAAGTTTTGAAGCTTTTAAAGATGCTTTTTCTAAAGCTGGTGCTACACAATTTGGTTCTGGTTGGGCTTGGTTATGTGTTAAAAACGGTAAGTTAGAAGTTTGTGCTACTGCAAACCAAGACAATCCTTTAATGCCAGGAATTGGGTGTGAAGGCACACCTATTTTAGGTTTAGATGTTTGGGAGCATGCTTACTACTTAAACTACCAAAACCGCAGACCTGACTACATTAACGCATTTTTTAATGTTGTAAATTGGGATGTTGTTGCTAAAAAATATGCTGAGGCTAAATAATAATTAAATTTAGTGTTATAAAATCGCCTCTCGGGGCGATTTTATTTTTTAGATAAGATTTCTTTTAAACTTTCTACTACTTGGTTGTGACCGTATTCTCCAAAAAAAGCAGCGTATTTATCTTTGTTAATGATTGCGAAACTACCACAATCGTAATGGTAGTTAAAGAATAAATTTTCTATTAATGCATTAGGATCTTTTTTCCAATCATAATCACTTATCGTTTCAATACCTTCTTTGTTTTTATAAATTCTTAATACATTAACATTCGCAACTTTTTTTACTTTCTTTTGTAATTCCTTATTCCATTGAATTTTGCTTTTACGAGTTGCTGTTCCACTAGAATTACAAGGGTCTTTTCCTGGATAATAATAGATTATTAAAGGTTTATCGGGGTCTAGATTCAAATTAAGCTTTTCATTTAACGTCTTGAATAAATTTGCTGAATCGCTTAACGAACCTTTCTCGCCTCTGTTGTAACGATACATTAACTTAAAAGCTTTTAATGAATCGTTCTCAACATAATAATATTGCTGCTTATCGAGAAGAAATTTATCAAACGTAGGCTTGTCTATTTTATTATTATCAACATCATAATACGTTTGCGCACTTACTGTGTTTTGAAGGATCAATACAAATAAGAATAATAGTTTTTTCATATAGTTTCTTTTTACTAAAATCATAAAAATTCCACCTAACAACACGTATTAGCTTAAAAAAATTCATCGAAGCATATCGTTTTCTTCATTTTAAAACCTTAGATTTACTTTTAGAAAAACAACAAACAACACCTTAACAATAAAGCTTTAACAACTGAATATCGTTAAAAATTTAGATGGAAACTGTTTATTATATTTTATCTGGGCTGTTAATTTTTGCATCATTGATACCATTGGTGCAAGACCAACATTGGTTTTTCCGGATATTTGATTTCGGAAAAGTGCAAATTTTAGTATTGCAATGCCTGGTGGTAATTATGGGTTTTATATGGGTGCCTATAAATACGTTATTTTACATTAGTCAGGCTGCATTATTATGTTGTATGGCTTACGAACTGTATTTATTAATTCCTTACACACCGCTTTACAAAATTGAAAAGAAAGTTAAAACTGCTCGGTCTTCTCGGAGCATTAAAATCATTTCTACCAATATTTATCAATTTAATAAGGA
>JAHAYQ010000124.1 GCA_018384465.1 Myroides sp.
GCTTTGGCATGTGGCGGTTTAGCTATTGGTATGACCGAGTTTACCATGATGGGTATTTTACAAGATATAGCTAAAGATCAACAAATAGAAATTACAGAAGCGGCTCATTTTATTGCTCTTTATGCATTGGGAGTAGTAGTTGGCGCACCTATTTTAACCATTTTTACAGGTAAAATTGCTCCTAAAAAGGTTTTAATAATCCTTATGTTATTATTTGTTGTATTCAACGGTTTGTTTGCCATTGCACCAGAGTACAATACCTTAGCTATTTCAAGATTTATGTCGGGCTTACCACACGGTGCTTTTTTTGGAGTAGGATCTGTAATGGCAGCGCAATTAGCTACAAAAGGCAAAGAGGCACAAGCAATTGCCTTTATGTTTACCGGTATGACTATTGCCAATTTAGCCGGTGTACCATTAGGCACCTATATTGGTCATCATTACTCATGGCGCATTACCTACGGAATTATAGCCCTTTTGGGATTACTAACTATGTGGTCTATTTATTTATGGCTACCTAATTTAAAAAGCAAAACAAACGGCGATTTAAAACAACAGTTATCGTATTTTAAACAAACTAAGGCGTGGTTAATCGTTGCAATCATATCTATTGGTACAGGTGGTTTATTTTCGTGGATCACTTATATTTCTCCAATGGTTACTAAAGTTGGTCTTTTAGCAGAAGATAGAGTACCGTTTATTATGGTTCTTATAGGATTAGGTATGTTTTTCGGCAACATTTTAGGTGGCAAATTGGCAGATGCCTTTTCGCCAACCAAAGCCGTAATTATATGTTTTTTAGCCATGTCTATTACCTTAGCTACCGTCTATTTTACAGCACATATTAATTCTCTTGCATACGTAATGGCTTTTGTAACAGGTATGGTAGCCTTTACCATTGGATCGCCTTTACAAATGATTTTGATTAATTCGGCTCAAGGTTCTGAAAACATTGCAGCTGCAGCAGGTCAAGCAAGTTTTAATATTGGCAATACATTAGGGGCTTACTTTGGAGGAATTCCTATTGCAATGGGCTATGCTTACAATTCACCTGTTTTAGTGGGAGTTGGAATGACGAGCATAGGCGCTCTTTTGGCATTTACTTATTTAAAAGTCTATTTAAAAAAATAATTTCTACATTTATTGTAGAAAAAATAACCGTTTATTAAAAATTTAACAATACAAAACGCTCCGTTTTAGCAATAATTAGGCTATGGCATAATGCTTGTTTTAGATATAACATAATAATTTTAAATATTTGAAAGCTATGAAAAGTATTTTGAAAATTTTCGGAATTTTATGTTTATCGATTTTTGTGTTTACTGCATGTAGTGATGATGACGATCCGGCAAACAACGATTTCTTCATCGGTCGTTACGAAGGTAGAGTAACTTATACGAATGCCGATGAAAACAAATCAAATGACAACGGTCATGTACAAGTAGTGAAAGTAGGTGATAAGTATAATTTCTTATTTTCTGACGGAATTCCAAATATTACTGGAATTGAAATAGAAAAAAACGACAATACCGCCGTAATGATTGGATCAACCGAAACACATTATATCAGAATTAATGCGAGCAACTTAACCATACTTTATTTAAAAGATGGTGCAACTTGGACAGCAAATGCTGATAGATAAAAATGAAAAGGGAATGTTTTAAACACTCCCTTTTTTTATTACTTTCTATTTAAATTTCTTCCTAAAGCAAAACAGCTAATTATAAAGGTTAGTATTGCGGGTACTACCCACTCTAAGTTATATTGCGATAAGGGTAAAATTTCCAAAATTCTGGTAAATATTTCTTCATTAGGAAACCATTTAATCAATATCCTTATCATTGATACAGCCATTGTTACAATTAATGTAATAAAATAAGGTCTTTGATTTGTTATTGTATTACCGAATAACAAAACCGAAAGAATCAACACCAAGGTTACGGGATAAATAAAGTTTAATAAAGCACCCGCATATTCAATAATTTCTTCTACACCTGCAATAGCAAACAAAGTAGAAACTAAGGTAATAGAAATAACACCCTCAATATATCCTAATTTTCCTTTTGTAAAACGTTCCATAAAATTAGCAGATCCTGCGGTTAATGCAATAGCGGTTGTTACGCATGCCAAAATCATTAATACCGAAATTAAATAAATACCGGTTTGCCCAAAATTTTGAGTAGCTATATGCACTAATAATGCCGGACGTGTAGCTTCCGAGGGATCAATAGTAGCATGTGCACCTAAGTAGAAAAGCCCTCCATACACCAATAACATACATACAGCTGCAAAAATAGCCGATTTTAAAACCACTTCTACCCGATCACTTTTGTGAGTAAAACCTTTTCGGTTGGCACCAGCAATCAGTAACACGGCAAAAATCAACCCTGCTAAAACATCCATAGTTTGGTATCCTTCTTGAAACCCTACATAAAATCGATCTTCAATAACTGTTGGAGGTAACTCTACCGTACTTCCTGTAAATAACCCAGGAATAATCAACAAGGCAAGAAAAAAGAGAAGTAGTGGCGCAAAAATTTTACCTAAAATACCGGTAATTCGGTTTGGTGAAAAAGACAATAACATTACTGCTCCAAAAAACACCACACACACCCAAATAGCTTGCGCATTGGGTAAAATGGGTTGAATAGCTACTTCATAAACCGAAGCTCCTGACCGTGGCAAAGCAATTAACGGCCCAATACACAATACATTGATAAATGCTAAAAAGTAGGCTAATTTTAAATTAGCTCTGGCTCCTAAATCAGTAAAATAGTTACCAGAAACAGCTACTGCAAATATAGCTAATACGGGAGCCAATATGGCGGTGAGCGAAAAACCTGTGAAGGTTGATGTCCAATCTATTTTGGTTTGATACCCTAAAAAAGCAGGTAACAGCAAATTTCCTGCACCAAAGAACATAGCAAATAAAGCCATCCCTAAAAAAAGGATGGTGTTGCGTTTTCTAATTTCCATTAATTTTTAAAATTTTGGTTTTTATCAAACTTAAACATTTTTTTTAACAAAACATTAAAATATATAGAATAAAATTTATGGTTTTAAGATTATTTTAAACTTGTTTATAAACCTTAAAAAGCATATTAATTTCTCATCATAATTTTATCTCACGATCATTATAGCTTTCAACAACAAAACAAACTGATTATCAACACCATAAAACAGTCACAAAAAAAATATTGCACATAATACAAAACAAAATTTGTAGTATAAAATTTATAATAAAAACTTACCTTTGCAAAAACTATTTTTTTGATAAAAATGTACAGAAGTCACCATTGCGGCGAATTACGTATTGCCGATGTAAATAAAGAAGTTACCCTTTCGGGATGGGTTCAAAAATCTCGTGATAAAGGTTTTATGATTTGGGTTGATTTGCGTGATCGATACGGAATTACCCAATTGATTTTTGATGAATCACGTACCGAAACAGCAGTTATGGAAATGGCAAAATCGTTAGGTCGTGAGTTCGTTATCCAAGTAAAAGGAACAGTAATCGAACGTGAAGCCAAAAACAATAAAATTCCTACAGGTGAAATTGAAGTTTTAGTAAAGGAATTAACTATTTTAAACGAATCGCAATTACCTCCGTTCACTATTGAAGATGAAACAGATGGTGGTGAAGATATCCGTATGAAATATCGTTATTTAGATATTCGTCGGAACCCAGTTAAAAACAGCTTGTTATTCCGTCACAAAGTAACACAAGAAGTTCGTAACTATTTATCGAATTTAGATTTCTGTGAGGTTGAAACACCTTATTTAATTAAATCTACGCCAGAAGGTGCTCGTGATTTCGTGGTGCCATCTCGTATGAATCCAGGGCAGTTTTATGCGTTACCTCAATCGCCACAAACCTTCAAACAGTTATTGATGGTTGGTGGTATGGATAAATATTTCCAAATTGTGAAATGTTTCCGTGATGAGGATTTACGTGCCGACCGTCAACCAGAATTTACACAAATTGACTGTGAAATGTCCTTCATCGAACAAGAAGATATTTTAAATGTTTTTGAAGGATTAACGCGTCATTTATTACAAAAAATCCACAACATCGAAATCGAAAAATTCCCTCGTATGACCTTTGATGAAGCCATGCGTACGTATGGAAACGACAAACCAGACATTCGTTTTGGAATGAAGTTCGGTGAATTAAATGCTGTGGCACAACATAAAGAATTTTCGGTTTTCAATTCGGCTGAATTAGTCGTTGGTATTGCTGTACCAGGAGCTGCAACCTATACACGTAAAGAAATTGATGCGTTAATTGATTGGGTAAAACGCCCACAAGTAGGCGCATCAGGTATGGTTTACGTAAAATGCGAAGCCAACGGACAATACAAATCATCGGTAGATAAATTTTACGATCAGTCAGATTTAGCACAATGGGCTGAAATTACCGAAGCAAAAGAAGGAGATTTAATCTTAGTGTTATCTGGACCTGCTAACAAAACACGTGCACAATTATCAGCGTTACGTATGGAATTAGGAAACCGTATGGGCTTACGTAAACCAAATGAATTTGCACCGTTATGGGTTGTTGATTTTCCATTATTAGAATGGGACGAAGAATCGGAACGTTTCCACGCTATGCACCACCCGTTTACTTCGCCTAAACCAGAAGATATGCACTTATTAGATACTGATCCTGGTAAAGTACGTGCGAATGCTTACGATTTAGTATTAAATGGTAATGAAATTGGTGGAGGATCAATCCGTATTCACGATAAAGAAATGCAAGCGTTAATGTTCAAGCATTTAGGATTTACACCAGAACAAGCGCAAGAGCAATTTGGTTTCCTAATGAACGCTTTCCAATACGGCGCACCACCACATGGAGGTTTGGCTTTTGGTTTAGACCGTTTGACAGCCATTTTAGGCGG
>JAHAYQ010000144.1 GCA_018384465.1 Myroides sp.
AAACTCAAACTACGTGGTAGTAAGTCGTCCAAGTTCAGCAACTATTTCTGCTGATAAAATGAACGTAGTGTACATTGGCTTAGATAACCCTATTTCAATTACAGTTGAAGGTATTACCTCTGATAAAATTAGTGCTACAACGTCAAATGGGCAACTAAGAAGAATTGGTAATGGTAAATATATTCTTACTCCAAGTGCAGGTAAAGAAGCGGTTATTACCGCAGTTGGTACTATGCCCGACGGTAAAGCTATTTCTTCTAAACAAGCTTTTAGAATTAAAGCAATTCCTAGACCTACAGGTTTAGTTCGTGGAGAACCAAATCCTAAAGGACCTATTAATAACTTGGGACAAGTTACTGTTAGCGCAAAAATGGAAGACTTTGACTTTGATGTAAATTTACGTGTTACTCAATTTACTGTCGTTTTCCCTGGAATTGGCTCAGAAGTAGTTAATGGAACTCAGTTACCTGCTTCAGCAGTTGCAAAAGCAAACCGCTTACGTGCGGGTGATGTAGTTCGATTTACAAATATCAAAGTAAGGTTAGAAGGTGCACCAAGTAGTGTAATTATTAGAGATCCAAGCGATGCAACTTTTACAATTCAATAATAAATTTGAGTATTATGAAAAATATTAAAAATCTATTCTTTACTATTTGTGCCGTTGTGGTTGCTAGTGCAAGTTTTGCACAAAATAACCTATTGAATGCACGAATGGCTAATGAAATTGGTGATGAATCAATCGAGGATATTTATGCAAAAGCTGAAGGTCCTGCTCCTTACGAATATGTAAACGATCGTGATATAATTTTTCAAAAGAAAGTTTGGGAAGTGTTGCCAGCTGATCAAAAACAAAATTTAACTTATTTTTTTCCCTTAGAAGAAACGATCGATCGTAAACCACTTTGGAATGTTTTAAAGGATGCTGTGTTGAATAAAAAAATCACAGAAGTTTATGACGATGAAACGTTTAAACAAAAATTGGATCTACGAGATTTAGAAACTAAATTCATGCGAACTGATACGTCAGATATTGGTAAAGAGCAATTTATGTTAGAAGGTAGAATTGATCGTCAATACATTTATACTGTCGAAATAAACCCTGGAGATGTAAAAGAATACCGAATCATGGGGATGTGGTATTTTGATAGAAATGCTGGCGAGTTAAAATACCGCTTATTAGGTATCGCTCCTGTAGTTACTGATATTGCAACTAAAGGGGAAGATTTTGAACAAGCAGTTCCTTTATTCTGGATTTTCTTCCCAGATGCTCGTGAAACTTTGTACAATACGTATGCATTCAATGATCGAAATTCGGCAATAAGAACTAATTTTGATTACCTTTTCAACGCACGTAAATTTGCTGGAACAATTTATAAGGCAGATAATGTGTACGGAGATCGTAACATTAGTGAATATGTTCGTGAAAATGCGATGATGCAGTTGTTAGAAGCAGAACGCATTAAAGAATCGATCCGAGATTTTGAAGATGATTTATGGAATTACTAAATTTGTAATTTAATTTATAAAACTCTTATCAAATGATAAGAGTTTTTTTATATGATGAAAGTAGATTATATAATTGTTGGTGCCGGGTTAGCTGGTTTGTGTATGGCGCGGTTTTGTTTAAAGCACAACAAATCGTTTGTGGTGATAGATCACGCAGAAAGAACGTCGTCTAAAGTGGCTGGCGGTATGTTTAATCCGGTCGTTCTAAAAAGGTTTACTTCTATCTGGGAAGCAGAAGCTCAAATTGAACTAGCCGATGTGTTTTATCCTGAATTAGAGCATCTTTTAAATAATTCATTTTACCATAAATTGCCTATTTATAGAAAATTTGCCAGTATTGAAGAACAAAATAATTGGTTTCAAGCTTGCGACAACTTGGTTACTGCACCTTTTTTAAACGATCAACTTTACAAAAGCAATTTTCCTTTTATTAAAAGTGAATTCAATTTTGGTGAAGTGTATAAAACTGGTTTTTTAGATGTAAATAGTTTTGTTTCGGCATATCAGCAATATTTAAAAGAATTAGGTCAGCTTATTGAATTAGAGTTTAAGTACGATGATTTAAAATGTTTTGATGATGGCGTTATATATCAACATATAACTGCAAAACAAATAGTGTTTGCCGAAGGTTTTTCTATGCAGAACAATCCGTATTTTAATTATTTACCTTTAGATGGAACAAAAGGCGAATTGCTTTACGTTCGTATTCCTAAATTAAAGTTGCGATCTATTGTAAAATCGGCGGTTTTTATCATTCCATTAGGAAATGATTTATATAAAGTGGGAGCTACTTACAATTGGCAGGATAAAACAGATGAGCTTACAAACACAGCTTATGACGAATTAATTGAAGGGTTGGAAACGTTGATTGATTGTGAATATGAAGCTGTTCGGCATTTAGCAGGTATTCGTCCCACCGTAAAAGACCGTCGCCCATTGGTTGGCAAGCATTATCAGCACAAAAATATTTATATTTTAAACGGATTGGGTACACGTGGCGTGTTATTAGCACCTTATCTAGCCGATAAATTGATACAAAATATTGAAAATAACGTACCTTTGGACAGAAATATCGATGTTGCTCGGTATTATAAAAAACTACAATTAATTAAATAGCATGCTTAATATACACGATTTATCCGTATCGTTTAACGGAGATTATTTGTTTGAAAGTGTAACTTTTCGTTTAGGACCTGGTGATAGAGTAGGGCTTGTGGGTAAGAATGGTGCCGGAAAATCAACTATGTTACGTATTTTATCGCGCGAACAGGAACCCGATTCGGGAACTATTGCTGCAGATAAAGAAATGAAATTAGGTTTCTTAAAACAAGACATCGAATTTTTTAAAGGACGAACTATTTTAGAAGAAGCATATCAGGCATTTCAAGACATTTTGTATGTTGAACATCAAATTGATGAAACAAATCACGAGCTGGCTAACCGTACCGATTATGAAACTGAAAGCTATCACGAACTTATTGAAAAAGTAAGCGATTTAACGCATCGTTTTGATATTTTAGGTGGATATACTTACCAAGGAAATACTGAAAAAGTATTGCTTGGTTTAGGTTTTAAACGCGAAGATTTCAACAAACTTACCGAGACTTTTTCAGGTGGTTGGCGCATGCGTATAGAATTGGCCAAACTGTTATTGCAAGATAACGATATTTTGCTGTTAGATGAGCCTACGAACCACTTGGATATAGAATCGATCATTTGGTTAGAAAACTTCTTAAAATCGTTTGCTGGCGCAGTTGTATTAGTGTCTCACGATAAAATGTTTTTAGATAATGTTACCAATAGAACTATTGAAATTTCATTAGGTAAAATTTACGATTTTAATAAACCGTACTCTCAATATTTGGTGTTGCGTGAAGAAATGCGCGAA
>JAHAYQ010000148.1 GCA_018384465.1 Myroides sp.
CGCAAACCTATTGTTTACCTTCAAAAAGCCGAAGCCGATACCAATGATCTTATTTTTTCACTGAGCAACTTTCATATTTTATACACCAGCCCTAAAGATTTGTTTGATCAATTAAACGAATTTCTTAAAAATGTATTACCGCAAGAATAGTATTTTTTTTGATTAACTATTTTAATGCACACTTTTTTACTTTTTAACCCTATTGCAAAGCAACCATTACCCCAAATGGTTAAGTGGCTTGTATTATCTCTACTGCTGTTGTTAGCTTTTTTTCTTACCACACCACAACAACAAATTGCACGAAGTTTTTTGCTGATCCTTTTTATACTTCTTATTGCTTATTTAACGTATTATACAGCAACCAACTTTAAACGCTTTCATTTCATAAAAGGCACTTTTACAGGATCGGTTAAATTTGCGTCTACTGGTATTTATTGGCAAGAGGAATTTATTAATTACCAAGAAATAAATAAAATCGATTTTATCAACCACGATTATATCGGTCGTTACCATAAAAGATCGTTCATTCAACCGGCAGTTTCTATAGGAGTAAATAATCAATTAACCATTACCTTAAAAAATGGGGCAACATATTTTAGTTACTTTCAAATGCAGCACGATTTTGAACTCTTCAAGGTTTTCAAAATTCTAAAACAACAACAAATTCCATATAGTTGGAATTGGTAGCTACTCACAAACCTTTACAATAAACTTTACACGTTAAAAATAATTATTAATATCTTTGTTAGACCAACATTGAAAAATATGAAGATAAGTCAGTTTGCCCTAATGGCATTAGCGGTTGCTTCGTTAACTGCTTGTAATAAAAAAGATCCGATGAAAAACTCGAACGCAATGGTCGATAGTTTAAAGCAAATTCAATTTGAAACAGAACAGTTTGCGGATATCCAAGTTTTGAAATACGACATTCCTGGTTGGGAAAAACTTACCTTAAAAGAAAAAAAGTTAGTTTATTATTTAGCGCAGGCAGGCTATTCTGGTCGCGATATCTTTTGGGATCAAAACTACCGTTACAATTTAAAAATAAGAGCTGCTTTAGAAAACATCTATACCAAATATGAAGGAGATAAAGCATCAACAGATTGGAAGAATTTCGAAATTTATTTAAAAAGAGTATGGTTTTCAAACGGCATCCATCACCATTATTCTAATGATAAAATTAAACCTGATTTTCCACAAACCTATCTTCAAAAATTATTAAGAGAAACCAAAACTAATCTTGATGCCAGTATTGTTGAAATATTATTTAACGATGTTGATGCTAAAAAGGTAAATTTAAACGAAGCCAAAGGCTTGATACAAGGTTCTGCCGTGAATTTTTACGGTAAAGGATTGAATGCAAAAGACGTAGAAGCTTTTTATGGCAACATGACTTCTGAAGACAGCCTTAGACCTTTATCTACCGGTTTAAACTCTAAATTGGTACGCACCGAATCGGGCAACATAGAAGAGCGTATCTGGCGAAGTGGTGGTATGTATGGTGCAGCAATTGATAAAATTATTTATTGGTTGGAAAAAGCTGTAAAAGTAGCCGAAAACAAACCTCAAGCCGAAGCATTAAATATTCTTATTGAGTATTATAAAACGGGCGACCTGAAAAAATGGGACGATTATAACGTTGCTTGGGTAAAAGCTATCGAAGGCAACATAGATTACATTAATGGTTTTATTGAAGTTTACAACGATCCGTTAGGCCATAAAGGTTCGTATGAATCTACTGTTCAAATTAAAGATTTTGACATGTCGGCTAAAATGGAAGTAATTTCACATAGCGCCCAATGGTTTGAAGATAATGCGCCCTTAATGCCCCAACATAAAAAGAAAAATGTAGTAGGCGTTTCATATAAAACAGTAATTGTAGCAGCTGAAAGTGGAGATACTTCGCCAGCAACACCTATTGGTGTGAATCTTCCGAATGCCGATTGGATTAGAGCAGAGCATGGTTCCAAATCAATATCTTTAGGAAACATTATTGATGCGTATAACAAATCTGGCGGTAGCGATAAACTGAAAGAATTTGCGTTTGACGAACAAGAAGTGATGCTTTCTGAGCGTTACAGCGAATTGGCAGATAAACTACACACTGCTTTGCATGAAGTAATTGGTCATGCCTCAGGACAATTAAACCCTGGTGTGGGTACACCAAAAGAAACCTTAAAAAGCTACGCTTCAACTTTAGAAGAAGGTCGTGCCGATTTGGTAGCATTATATTATGTGTACGATAAAAAAATTCAGGATTTAGGCTTGGTAGACGATTGGAAAAATCTGGGAATGACTGCCTATAACGATTATATCCGCAACGGTTTAATGACACAATTGGTACGCATTGAACCAGGCAGAGATATTGAAGAAGCACACATGCGTAACCGTCAATGGGTATCGGCATGGGTTTTTGAAAAAGGAAAAGAATTTAACGTTATCGAAAAAATTGAACGCGACGGGAAAACCTATTTTAAAATTAATGATTACGACCGTTTACGCGATTTGTTTGGTCAATTATTAAGAGAAACGCAGCGCATAAAATCTGAAGGTGATTACGAAGCTGCTAAGCAGTTAGTAGAAAACTACGGCGTAAAAGTAGACCAAAAATTACATAAGGAAGTGCTTGAACGTAACAAACAATTTAATTTAGCACCATACCGCGGATTTGTAAACCCGGTTTTGGTACCAGTAACTAACGATTCGGGCGAAATTATAGATGTAGTGATTACCTACCCTAAAACGTTTGCAGAACAAATGTTGTATTACTCGAAAAATTACAACTTTCTTCCTTTAGAAAATTAAATTAAACCAAAAACTGTCCCACTCTCGGGACAGTTTCATTTTATTAAATGAATGCTGATATTAGCCCGATCATCTTCAGGAAATCTTCTTGTATATCGGTCATCTATCTGTAAACCGGCTCTTTGAATACATTGCTGAAAAACATCGATCTCTAAAATATATTGATCCGAAAAACCATGAGTAGCATCGTAAGCCGTAGCAGCTGTTAATCCTAAATTTTGTGCAGTTACTGCAGGAGGCAGCGTATGCAATTCAATCACCAACAAACCAAACTGAGAAATATAAGGTTTCCATTTTTGCAAATGCTCTACTAAACTTTGTTCTACCCATTCATTAGCTATATATTGCCCTTTTGTAGCATACGCTCCGGTTGATAAACTCAAAGGAAGATCATCGGTTTTTACAGGAGGTTCCCATATTCTGTTATGATCTAAAAACGTGCGCATATTAAGCAAATCGTTCAATTCAATATTGTATTCTTCTTTTAAATCGGTTGCTAATTGAGCAGGATTACCAATATCGCCCCAAATAACTTTTGCCCAAATATCACTGGCTACTAAATTAGCTCGGGTAATTTTCAGCGCAGCCTGATTGTAATCGGCACCAACTAAAAACAAAGGATGAGTTTCTAAATGTTTTCCTCGTAACGTTCGGTTTTCAATGGTATAAAACAAATGCTCTAACAATGCACCGTTACCACATCCCATATCTAATATCCCTTTGGGTTGTTCTTCTAAAGGCCGGTTGAATATTTCAATGATTAATTCATCAACCGATTTAAAATAGGTGGCGTGAGCACCTCCACTTCCCCATACATTCATAGCTCGATCAACATGACTTTCTTGTTCACCACCGTAATTTTTTCTAATATCATCTACATTGCCAAACAATAGTTCCTGCATTTTAGTTAACATAGGTAAATACGATACGGTTACGCCATACGAAGTAGCTCTGCGTGCAAAAAATAAGCCTTGGTCGGTAAAACTGTAATTTCCATTTTTCTTTTGGAACCAACCTAAATGAGTTAAGAAATCGAGCAGTACTTCAAAACTTTCTGGATCTGTATGAAATTCTTCTGCTTTAAAACTCGATTCCATAAAATACTTGTGGAACATTCCATTCATTCCCAAACGAACAATTGTAGGTCCTACCAAACATCCTTCAATAAAATGATTCAACTGCTCGCGAATTTTTGTTTCATCGGCGGAAGCAGCAGCTGGCAGAAGAACATCGTTCTGATATCCTTCTAACAAAGGTTTTAACTTTAAAAATGGTTCTTTTTCGAACAGACGATTGTGAAACTGTTGCGAAAACTGCATGCTATCCATTATGGGAGTTAAGGCATCGGCATATTTTAGTAAATAATTGAAAGTAGCCTTTATCTTTATGGTTACTTGCGTTTGGGTATCATAAGACAGAAAACCTTGCGACGCCAAAACGCGTAAGGCTACATTTAAATAGCCGGTATT
>JAHAYQ010000149.1 GCA_018384465.1 Myroides sp.
GATTAAAATATTTTTCAGTTTTATTTTCCAAACAAAACATAAACGTTGCCACCACCCACAAAAAAAAGAGGTAGGGCAAAAACACTAACGCTTTTTCTCTACCTCTTTTTTATTTTTTTAATTTAATTTTAATTTACTCTTTACCCATTATGTTGTTATATAGCCTGATAGTCTAGCTGGAGCGGTAGGTAAACTATAAGTAATACCTTTATATGCAATTGTATTATTTGAAGTTGCATAATTAACAACACTATTTGCACTAACAGCGTTATTACTATCTCCTTCGTCAAACTCTGCATTTACATAAAGTTCTGCATTGTTTGGGTTTGCATTGTCATTACTTACTGATTGGTCGTAAGGTTTAAGATTTACAGAGTTTACGTTAGTTACACTTGTTACCCAATTAATAGATGTTACTAAATCACCGTCCATTACTAATCCAGTAAATGAAATATTAAGTCTAGTTACCTTAAGAGGTGAACCGCTTATAGTGTCTTTAGTAAAGCGTTTACTAACAAGACTATTACTAAGCCAATTGCTTGTTTTAATTGCGTTACGTAAGTTTACAACTCCGCCAGTAAGTTTATATGTTACACCATTACAAGTAAATTGCAATTGTGGAATTGTAATTTTATCTCCATTTGTAGACATAGGATAATTCTTAAAGTCTCCTATACAAGTAAATGTAAGGTTAGAACCATTTCCTACATAACTGAATGCTTGAGTTATTGCATCTCTCTTATCAAAACGACCACTACAAATCATTGCCATATTTGAGTTTGCACTTTTAACTGTACCACCAAATGGAATAGTAAAGCTGATAGCACTTGTGCTTTTAGCATCCCAAGATGGACTAAATGCAATGTTACGACTTAAGTCTGTGTTACTTACACTTTGTGCGGTTGTTACATTTGGTAAATAAGTTACTCCATTGCCTATTATTGTTCCCGAAATTGTAATAGTTGAACCTTCTGGGAATGCATAAATATTTTGATTTGCAGCTCCTGATTGTTCAAATGTGATTATGTTATCAGATACTCTTGTAATTGTAACATTTTCTGTAACCCATATACCATTTTTTACGGCTTTAATTGTAATTGTTAAATTATTAGTTGTAACATATGGAAGTAGTGTGCCAACATTGATACTAAATGTTGTTCCAGAACGTGAGATTGAAGAAATATTACAATAAAATGGACGCTCTAAATCATCATTGCTTATTTTTTGTGCTAATTGCAAACTTGATGTATAAGTTACTCCATTGTTTGTAATTGTTCCTTCAATTTTAATAGTTGAACCCTCTGGGAATGCATAACAATCTCTTAATGAATAACTTTCTAAATCAAACTTAATTACATTATTTGATATTTCAGAAATAGTAATTTCTTCTGTAACCCATTCACCTCTTTTTACGGCATAAACTGTAACTTTTAGATTATTTGTTCCTACAGTTGGTAATTTTTCGTCAAATACTATGCTATATACTTTATTATTACGTGAGATTGAAGAAATATTAGATTTGAATGTACGTGCTACATCGTTGTTGCTTACGCTTTGTGCGGTTGTTGTATTTGGTGAATAAGTTACTCCATTTCCTATGATTGTTCCCGTAACTTTAATTGTTGAACCCTCTGGGAATGCATAAATATTGCCATTGTCTGCTCCTGATTGTTCAAATGTAACTTCGTTAAGAGAAATGCTTGTTGGTGTAACTTCTTCTTCTACCCATTCGCCATTTTTTACGGCTCTAATTGCAAGTTTAAGAGTATTAGTTGTAACGATTGGCAATGTTTCATCAAATGTAACAGTAAAGGCTGTTCCATAACGTGAGACAGAAGAAATAGTAGAGACAAAGTCTCGCGACAGGTCTGTGTCATTGTATGCGACAGTGTCGTTTTCTTTTGTGTATTTCCAAGTAGACCCTTCGTAAGCCACTTTTTCGATTATGAAGTTTGAACCCTCTGGAAAAGCTGGCAAGTGCTGATTGTCTGTAACTATGAATGGAATAGTAACCGAACAATAACCGTTATTATTTTCGAGAGATAACTTTGCTCCGTAAGCATTTGTTTCTTTACCGTTAGACACAAAGTTTGCCATAATTGCAATATTGTTTGTTATTGGGTCTCCTTTCCACATTTCATTAAAGATAACTGTTATTCCGGCTAATGATTTCTGAACCTCTTTAATTGATGTGTTGAAGTCTCTGATTTCTATTTCTGTTGTCTGAACTTGTAGTCTAGGACTTGCTATCATATCTGTAGCACTATCTACATCGTCGTTAGAAACGGCTCTGACATAGCAATGTTTATTAATTTCTGAAATGTCGTCTACGTCTACTTCCAAAAAACCTGGGTTACTTGCATAGTAATAGCCGAGGTACAATTTATAACCTAAGAACGTATCGTTTTCATCATAAATTGCAAACATAAGCGACAAAACGCGGTCCACGTTGCTAGTTAGACCCTCTACCGTAAAGGTAATATGTTTTGTACCTTGCACACCGCTTACTTTGATATTTTGAATAAGTGTTGGTGGAACGAATGAAGTAGGATATAAAGGAATTAAATCCAAGTCTAACATTCCTCTGTCTTTTAATTCCCGTGCAACTTTCATTCTGTAATTCCAACGTGTAAAGTTTGGGTCTTCAAATACTGTAGCATAGTAATTCATTTGTAAACCCATTTGTGCAAATACTACCGCATTTGCGAACTTTCCTCTATTCGCTTGCTGAACCTCTGTACGAGGATTTGCTGGGATTACGTAAGTTCTGATTGTTCTTTTGTTTTTCCATCGTTGACCTACGGTTGCACCTAATTTACCGTAATAGCCACCACTTAAAAAGTTTTGTATAGCCATATAAAACCACCTTTTAATAGATTTTTGTACTTTCCGTACTACGCATAATAATATATGGCGGCATAAAAAAAGGCAACTCTTTTAGAGTTGCCTTTATTTGGAGTTTTGGCTTTTGTTTACTAAAGGTTTTTTTAGGAGTTGATTAATTGTAACATCTTTTAGCCTATTTATCTACAAGAAATAAATAAGCTAGTGTATGCACCTATTAAGCACCAAAAATAGCTCCAATAAGTGCACCTAAGAACCCCACAACGGCGGTTAGTACGTTTTTCCAAACATTCTTACTTGTGTCTGACATACATTACCCCCTTGTAGATTAGTCTACAGTTACAGAGAGATGGTCACTAATAGATGCTACCTTGTTTGAACCTCTCTTGTCGAGATAGTAAACATAGATATCAACTGAGCCAGTTGCAAAAGTAATTTTTCCTGTGAGTGTTCCGGCTTTTGCATCTGCCTCAGCAACTTCTACAAGTCCGCTTGTTGGCTGAACCATTACGGCTACCAATTTTGCGTTTTCTGTAAAGTTTGTTGCGGTTGGATTATCCCAAGTTACTGTAACTTTTCCGGCTACCTGTTCAGCAGATTCGCCAGAAACCTTCTGAAGACCACCTTTTGAGATGATGAGAGTTGCTTTATCAAAAGAACCGCCCATAATCTGGTCTTTGTTAGCCTGAATGATTGCATTACGAACTGACTGTCCTGATGTGTTTAATGCAGAGAGATATTTAATCTGGTCTGCAAAAAGTGCTACAAAAGTTGTCATCTGTGCGAAAACACTTCTAACTCTTTGCTGGTCAGATGTGTTTGGGTTAGATGGCTTTGTGTAAGTTCTGATTGTAGAAAGGTTCTTCCACTTTGCACCAACTGTCTGGCCTACTTTGCCTTCCCAATTGGCTTTTAAAAGGTTCATTTTTCCCATAGTTATTTTCCCCTTTTTATAGTTTTTTGCGGTTGATATTAAAGGTAACACCTTTGTTTACTAACAACCGTTAGTTTTAATCTACGGTATATGTGCGGAATTGTCAAGTTTTTTAGACAGTTAATAAAAAAAGCATTAGACTACTGTCTGTGAAACAGTCTGTAGGCTAATGCTTTTTTGAGTACAAAAGTAATTCAGTTTTGTTTTGTTGTAATATTATTTAGTTTGAATTATTAAAAAACGCTAGGGTTATTTTCCTAGCGTTTTTTTGTTAGATTAATTTATTTCACTTGTTTTGCTTATTATTCCAAAAGAATAATTAGTATTACTTTTACTTGCTTTAAATATATCTGGTGTAGAATAACCCGTTGCTATAACTGACATAAAATCACTATTTAAATTCTGCACTATAAATAAAAAAGCTGGACCACCTACCGCAACGCTATATACACCAGTTGGGTAGAGATTTGGGTTTTTGAATACATAATCTATTGCAAATGTAATGTCTGAAACTGTATAGGGATATTTTAATTTCTCGCAACATTCATGTATAGATTTACCGCTTGTAGATATATAAACACCATCTATTCTTTTTTCATCAACTGTAAATCTTTCTGGAATATTTGTATTTACTTCTGTTTCTAAAGTTGTAATTCTATTTCTTGCGTTTTGGTCTTTTATATCCCACTGAACACCGTCAATGTCAATTTTTGCTACGTCTGCCATAATATTTTTCTCCTTGTTTTTTAGGCAAAATTACCTATTTTTAAGATTTCATTTTCTATTTTTGCATTTCCCATAGGAAGATGCAACACTTCTTCTACAACGTAAGGTTTACTTATCCATTGCCAGCGACTGAGATAAAAAACCTCATTTACAATGATTACAAATATTTTGTCGCTTATAGATAATCCTTTAAGTCGATATCCTTTAATATCTGGAACCGCCTTAAATGCCCATACTTGGAAAAACGCAAAATCAATGTAGTTGAAAACAGATGACAATAATACACTGTTTCCCCTACCATTGATATCTGCCTTTGTAATTTGCCTGTTAGTGATAATAGCCAAATAAATAACTTGATTAATGGATTTCTCATCTGGATTTACCTCGCTTGCTGAATAACTAAAAGTAAAAAGCTGAGGGTTAAACTCTATTGTGTCTATTCTTAGTTTTCCCTCTTCTGAAATTACTTCTTTAAGATTTTCTATGTTGAAAACACCCCCTTTTAATGCACCTTTCCACGCTTTACATAAAGCGTTATTGCGATACATATCTTTGTCGCTGAGAGAGAGATATTTCCACATTTTCTTTACTACTCGGCTTGCTATTCGGTTGAGTCCGGTGAACTCATTTTTTGCCGTATTCTGCCTAGTATTATGCGGAGTATGACTAAAAGGAGTGGCTTTAATATCATACAAGCCTTTTTTAGCCACTCCGTAAGTTTGCCCGACTTTTCCTTCATAACCTGCTCTTAATAAATTAAGTTTACCCATAGCCAGAATTATAGACCGCTCCCACGGAGCGGTCAAGAGTAAAGAGAGAGAAGATTTTTTGTCATAACCTCACGCGTTTTGCGTGTGGGGTGGTTACACCCCATTACGGCGATAGCCGTTTGGCTATGCGAAACCCCCATTTTGGGGGTGGAGTATAGCCAATACAACGAGAGAACCCCTACAGAAATAGTTCTTTTTTACGAAAAGCAGCGAGCGGGCGGGGCGAGCGTACCCCAACAAAAGGGGGCAGCTGGGGTTGTTTAATTTTAGGCTTTTAATTTTAGCGTTCCTTTTAATTAAAGCGGAGCGAGCAAAGCGAGAAAAGCAGAGTTAAGATCA